>CAZZXW010000234.1:0-5474 GCA_964658095.1 uncultured Parafilimonas sp.
CGATAAGCTTATCTTTTTTATAAGCTTCATTCACCGCTTTAATACTTTTATCTCTGCCAACCGTTATAGGTAAAACAACACCAGGAAAAAGCACCGTATTTCTTAAAGGTAGTAATGGTAGTGTGTCAGGTACTACAAAATTCTTATCCTGCTCATCATTTTCATTAAGCGGTATAATTGGTAAGAATTCCGCGTCTTCATCAGAAAGCATAAATTTTTGCATCTATTAAATCCTTTTCAAAGTCAGATTGTCATTAAATAAATATAAAACCGAACGGGCAAGAGCGAAGGTAGAAAGTTCAATTAAAATGCCAGACCCTAAAAAGGTAAACATTTATCCAAATTGTCTTAATTTATATGCCTTCATAAATTATAGCTGCGCCTTGCCCAACGCCAACACACATAGTTGCTAAACCATGCTTAACATTTTTTCGCTTCATTTCATGTAATAAGGTTGCAGATATTCTTGAACCACTGCAACCAAGCGGATGGCCAATAGCAATAGAGCCGCCATTTACATTTACTTTATTACTATCTAGTTCAAGTTCATTAATGCAGGCAAGTGATTGCGATGCAAAAGCTTCATTCAATTCAGTTAAATCGATGTCATGAATTTTTAGGTTTGCACGTAGCAAAGCTTTTTGCGTAGCAGGTACAGGACCAATACCCATGATAGATGGATCAACGCCTGCAACAGCCATGCTTTTAATTTTTGCCAGCGGTTGCAAATTAAAAGTTTTTACAGCTTCTTCGCTTGCCAGCAACAAAGTTGCAGCACCATCATTAATGCCGGATGAATTACCGGCGGTAACTGTTCCATCTTTTATAAAAGCAGGTTTTAAAGCAGCCAGTTTTTCAAGAGAAGTTTGCCGCGGAGGTTCATCCTGCGAAAACCATGTGATCATCCGGTCATGGATCATTTCAACAGCCACTATTTCATCTTCCCATTTGTTCTCGTTCAACGCAGTAAAATATTTTTGTTGCGATTGAAATGCGAATTCATCCTGTTGTTCACGTGTTATATTAAAATGCTTTGCAACATTCTCTGCGGTTTCGCCCATTGAAAAAGGATAGTACATTTCAGCCAATACTTTATTGGTAAAACGCCAGCCAATGGTTGAATCATACACTTCTGTTTTACGATTGAATGCGCTATCGCTTTTGGCCATTACAAATGGTGCTCTTGTCATACTTTCAACTCCGCCGGCTATGTACAACATGCCTTCGCCGCACATGATGGCACGTGCTGCATCCATAATTGATTGCAGCCCGCTTGCACATAAACGGTTAACCGTGCAACCTGCAACAGTAACCGGCAAGCCCGCAATCAGCGCAGCCATTCGTGCAACATTACGGTTATCTTCACCAGCCTGATTTGCATCGCCTGCAATCACATCTTCAATTGCAGTAACATCTACAGGATTTCGGTTTAATAAAGCAGTAATAACATGCGCCAGTAGATCATCCGGACGAATTGAACTTAACCTACCTCCATACTTTCCAATTGGTGTTCTTACGGCGTCAATTACATAACAATCATTCATCAACAATAAATGTATAATTCAAACTTATAAAAATGCAAGACAAAGATCCTTTAAAAAAGAAAGCTGCAATTATTAACTGCAGCTAATAGAATCTATCAATAAATATTAAACAAGATTTTGCTTGATATACTTATAACTTTCCGTGATACTTATAAAAGGATCGCCGGGCGTTGTATCCTGTTCAACAAAGAAATATTTCATGCCTGCTTTATCAGCATACTGAAAAATCTTTTTAAAATCTATTGAACCGTTGCCCACTTCTGTAAATGAATGATCGGCATTTTTAGACATATCTTTTACATGCCATAGCGGAAAGCGGCCGGGATGATTTGTATATAATTCTATCGGGTCTTCTCCGGCTTTTGTTAGCCAGTACAAATCAGTTTCAAACTTAACTAAATCTTTATCTGTTTGTGTTACCAATATTTTATAAGGAAGCTGGTCATCTGTTTTTATAAATTCAAAATCATGATTATGATAACACAACTGCAAGCCCGCTTTCTTACATACTTCACCGCCTTTATTTAAGTCGGCCGCAATTTTTTTATAATGATCAATATTGCCACGTTCGGTTGGTGAAAGCCATGCGCAAACCATGTACTTGCAACCAACAGCCGCAGTATCATCCACTGCTTTATTCCAGTCATGCAAAATTGTTCCCATCATATCTTTCCCTTTATCCTGGTCTTCACCCAACCTGAAATGCGCACTTGGCATAATTAAGTTGTTCTGTTTTAATAATGTTTTGAACGCTTTCGCATCCATACCATAAAACTTTTCAGTGCCTGTATAAGTTGCACCTTCAACAGAGTTATAACCAATGGCCGCAACCTTTGCCAACGCAGCAGCAGGATCAGCCTGCATAGCATCTCTCACCGTATATAATTGCAAGCCGATGTATTGATGATTAAAGTTAAACGCCGAAGGTTTTATAAACGCAGCGGCAGCAGCCAGTGAAGTTTTTTGTATGAATGATCTTCTTGTTATCATATAGTAAGCTTTATTAAAAGCTAAGATAAGGTTATGTAATGAAAGATAGGGCTTACCCTTTTATTCTAAAGTAAATATTGGTTAAGATGTAAATGAAAATAAATATAACGCAATGCTATTCATTATAAATCGGATGCGCATAAAAAAGGAATTGGATGCGCAGGAAAATAATTTTTAAGGGCGGGGAATGTAGATTTCCCGCGCAGGAAATATTGCTTTCCACCGCAGGAAAATAAAAATGATAAAGCAGGCATTAATTGTTCTACGCAAAACGGTATCTAAGATGAAACATGCGACTCTTTTATTATCACGATGCATTTTTCAATCAACGCAGATAATTTTTTAAAGCTAACCGGCTTGGCTAAATATTCATCCATGCCGCAATTGAAACATTCTTCTTTATCACCCTGCATGGCATTGGCGGTAATGGCTGCAATTACGGGTTGAGCACCTTTGCGTTTTCGCAATATGCGTGTTACTTCCCTGCCATCCACTTCTGGCATTTGCACATCCATTAAAATAAGATCATAATTTTTTGTTTCGGTTATCTGCAACACTTCTCTGCCGTTTTGCGCAAGGTCAGGATAGTAACCAAGCTTATTCAGTATTCTTATTTCAACATCCTGGTTTGTGCTGTCATCTTCTGCAAGCAAGATTTTTAGCGGAAAGAATTTTATGGATTCTGTGGTTTGCTGTGGTGCACTATGTTTGGTTTCTGTAACAGTTGCTTTATTTGATTGCTTCAACTGGTTTAATATATGTGTGTGCAACACCTGGTGACGCACTGGTTTTGTTAGAATAGATGCAAACAAACCAGGATAATTTTTGTGCGATTCATCACCCAAAGAACTTAACAGTATTATTGGTATTCCGGGATATAACTCACGAATTTTTTTTGACATCTGAATGCCATCCATTTCAGGCATGTGCATGTCAGAAATAATCAGATCAAAGTCTGAATCTTCAGACAATATAAACAGCGCTTCTTTGCCTGAACTTGCCAAATAAGGTGATTGTTGCCATTGCTCTAACTGGCTTTTAATAATGGTTAAATTAGTTTCATTATCATCAACTACCAGTATTTTCTTTTTAGTAAACCCGTTAAGATTGTTATGTACATAAGTGCGCATTGATTGTTCGCTTACCTGTGTTTTGATGTTGAATAAAAAGGTTGTTCCCTTGCCCGGCTCGCTTTCTACTTTAATTTTTCCACCCATCATCTTTACTAGCTTTTCACATATAACAAGGCCTAGTCCTGTGCCGCCATATTTACGTGTGGTAGATGAATCAACCTGCGAAAACGCTTTGAACAATCTTTCCATTTTATCTGCAGGAATACCAATGCCGGTATCTTTTACAGCGAAGCCTAATTCAACTGAACCATCATCAAAAGTTTTAAGTAACCGCACACTTATAAAAATTTCTCCATGATGTGTAAACTTAGTTGCATTGCCAACAAGGTTCATTAATACTTGTCTTAAACGCAAGCTGTCGCCAATAATCTGCGATGGAGCTTTTGCATCAACTTGGTAAACGAGGTCTAACCCTGTTTGTGCAGCCTTTGCTGAAAACACATCCAGCACTTCTTCAATGCAGGTGCGCACATCAAAATCAGCCACCTCCAGTTCAAGATTGCCTGATTCTATTTTTGAAAAATCAAGTATGTCATTAATAGTTTTTAAAAGGCTTTCACCACAGTTGCGTATGGTTTCAGTAAAGCCGCGTTGCTCATCATCCAAAGTGGTAAGCTCAAGCAGATCAGCCATGCCGATAACACCGTTCATTGGTGTGCGTATCTCGTGACTCATGGTTGCAAGAAAAGTACTTTTTGCTTTGTTTGCCTGCTCCGCCTGTGCACGTGAATATTCTGCATCAAGCCTTGCTTTGTGTTCTTCTTCGTTTGAAATAGCAAGTTCTAAAGTGCGCTTTTCTACTTCTTTTTCTAATACTCTTTTCTGTGCTTTAATTGTATTGATGCGATACCTGTTAAAACCAATTACACTGCCTGCAATTACTAACAGCACAATAAGTTTAAACCACCATGTTAACCAGAATGGCGGCGTAACAACAAGCTGAACACTTATTGTGTTTGAAGACCACCGGCCTTCATTATTTAAGCCTTTTACTTTAAATGTATATGTGCCAGGATCAAGATTGGTGTAAGTGGCTGTGCGCCTGTTGCCGGCTTCTATCCATTTTTCATCAAAGCCTTCCAGCTTGTATGCATATTGCTTTTTCTGATCGCTTGTATAATTAAGCAAAGCGAATGAAAACTCAATCTCTGAACTGCTGTAAGGAAGTTTTATTGACCTGGTTTCTGTAATGCTTTGCTTAAGCGGAGATTTATCTTTATCATTTTTTGCAACCGGCACTTCTTTATTAAAAATTTCAAAGCCGGTAAGTAATAAGGGCGGTTCAAAAGGTAATTGTTTTATGGTTGAAGGATCAAATACATTAAAGCCATTATTACCGCCAAAATACATAAGCCCTGAACGATCTTTACAGTAAGCCATTTCTTTAAATTCATTGCCCTGCAAACCATCAACCGCATCAAAATTTTTAAAAGTTTTTGTTGCAGGATTAAATTTTGAAATACCATGGCTGCTGCTTATCCAGAGGTTATTGTTTTTATCTTCAAGTATTCCAAAAATATTATTACTGGGTAAGCCATCAGAGGTTGTATAATTTGTAAACTTTCCTGATTTTCTATTAAGACAGGATAAGCCATTCATTGTGCCTATCCATAGATTTTTGTTTTCATCTTCAAACATGCCTTCTACATTATTGGCGGCAATACTATTTTTTACATCATCATGCAGGTAATGCGTAAATTTTTTTGTGTGTTTATTGAACAGATTTAATCCATTTTCAGTTCCAACCCATAAATCGCCGTCGCTGTCTTCAAGCCGGACGATCCGGTGAGGTCGCTCAACCTCTTGT
>CAZZXW010000235.1:0-5473 GCA_964658095.1 uncultured Parafilimonas sp.
CAGAGAACTGATGCATTATTATCTTGAAAATGGAAACCAATTATGGACTGAAGTTGGTCTTGATATTTTAATAGGAACTGCAATTGATAAAAAAGTTTCAAATGACGAAGCTATGTTTTTACCTGAATTTTTTATGAAGGGTTTAAACAATACCAAATATCAATCTGCGCCGTTGGTAAAAAGTTTCAAATCTATTTTACAGGGTAATGAGCAACAAAAAGCATCATGGAAATATTTACCATTCGCAATTACTTCCGCAGTTTGTTTATTTATATTTTTTGTTTCCACATTAAAAACAAACTGGGCTAAATCATTAATAAAATTTGTTGATGTTTTGCTTTTATACATTACCGGTTTAATTGGGGTTTTGCTTTTAATAATGTGGTTTGCAACAGACCATGTAGAATGTAAAAACAATTTTAATCTTGCCTGGGCATTACCAACGAATTTAATTGTTGCATTTTTTATTATTAAAAAACCTGCGTGGTTAAGCAATTACTTTTTTATTGCTTCAATAATTACCGCATTATTATTGGCAACATGGTTCTGGCTTCCGCAACAATTAAACATTGCTCTGCTGCCTGTAATATTGTTATTGTTCAACCGTTACATTAATCTTATTAGGTTATATAAAAGCAAACTTACCCGTGCCTGAAACAAAAAGTGTTGTATATAATAATGCTGAAATTTTTTATGAAGTGCATGGTTATGGAAAGCCTGTTGTTCTGTTGCATGGCTTTGCAGAAACAGGTGCTGTATGGCTTAATCAAACAAACTATTTAAAAAATAATTACAAGGTGATTGTGCCGGATTTGCCTGGTTACGGTAAATCATCTGAACTTAATATTGAACCTGGTGAAGCAACCATTGATGATTATGCAAATTATATTTATGCATTATTAAATGAAGAAAATATTAAATCCTGTGTTATGCTTGGCCATAGCATGGGCGGTTATATAACTTTAGCTTTTGCAGACCAGCATCCTGAATTATTAAGTGCATTTGGCTTTGTACATTCAACTGCATTTGCTGATAGTGAAGAAAAAAAACAAAACCGTTTACGTGGAATTAAAATGATAGAAGATTATGGTAGTTACAGCTTTATAAAAAATACAACGCCAAATCTTTTTACACAAAAATTTAAAAATAAAAATGCTGCTGCTGTTGAAGCGTTGGTGGAACAAGGAAGGGTATATAAAAAGAAATCTTTGCAACAAAGTTATTATGCAATGATGAATAGAAATGACAAAACAGATGTTCTTAAAAATGCAAATAATCCCATACTGTTTATAGCTGGCAACCAGGATGCGGCTGTACCCGTTAATGATGTATTAAAACAGGTTCACCTTCCTGAAATTGCTTATTTTCACATACTGGATAACGTTAATCACATGGGTATGTGGGAAGCTGCACCAAAAGTAAATGAATACGTGGAGGAGTTTATAAATGATGTTGCCTGAAAATTTGATCCGTTTAAAATGTTTGCTTACCCTGCTTGGCCTTTTTTTAATTTCAACTGTATATGCAGATCATTTAAAAGGCGGATGGATAAAGTATTCTTATGTTAGTTTTGATGGCGTTAATATAACCTATAATATTTCCTTTTATCAATATTCAAGTTGCCTTGAACCGGAAAAAGTTGACCCGATTGTTTATCTTGGTGTTTTTGATGCTGGTACTAATATAGAAGTTGGTGACCCAATACAAATTTACATTAGCGGACAAAAAAATGAAAAAAAAGACGATTTTGGTCCATGCTTTCAAAATCCACCTAACATTTGTTATATAGTTGCAGAATATGACACAACTATTCATGTTCCTGTTAATAATAGTGGTTATGTTTTGGGCATACAACGTTGTTGCCGCATTGCAGGTATTGCAAATGTTCCCGAGTCAAATAATTATGGATTAACTTATACAGTTACAATTCCCGGTGGAGCAAACAGTAACGACAACAGCCCTGTTTTTGATTTTAACGATGCTGTTGCCATTTGTTATGGAGAAAATTTTAGTATCGATCTTGGTGCAAAGGATACAATTGATCATGATTCTTTAGTTTATTCTTTACGTGACGGCTTAACCGGCGGTACCAGGATACAACCAATTGTATATGATCCCGCTTCACCACCTTATGAATCCATTCCATATAACAGCCCTTATTCAGGTTCGCAACCTTTAGGTGCAAATGCTAGCATAGACAAAAGCACAGGTATACTTAGCGGCGTTGCCCCAGAGCAAACGGGCACGTATGTAGTAGCTGTTTGGGTGGATGAATACAGGAAAGGTGTATATATTAGTCATACTCGAAAAGAAATTCATCTTGATGTAGCAAATTGTAAGCTTGGCGGCGCATCGCTGAAGCCTTCATATATTACGTGTAACGGGTTTGATTTTACTTTTTCAAACAACATAGCCAATTCAGGGTTTTCTTATTTGTGGGATTTTGGTGTTACCGGCATACAATCAGATACATCAACAGCAGAACATCCTACCTATAAATATAGCGACACGGGTGATTATATTATAAAATTAAAAGTCGAAAATGCGTCCGGATGTTCAGATTCTGCAACATCACACTTGAAAATATACCCGGGTTTTACGGTTGATTTTTCTGTTGATGGAAGCTGCATTAAAAATCCTTACCAGTTCAAAGATTTAACGGCAACAAAGTATGGCGTTGTAAACTCATGGCAATGGATGTTTGGTGACGGTTACACTGATACAATTCAAAATCCTGCACACACTTTTACAGATTCTGGTTTTAAGAGTATAACACTTGTGGCAACCAATTCAAAAGGTTGTATTGATACTGCAACAAAACAATTAGATGTTGCACTACAGCCGGATATCGCTTTAAAATTTCATGATACGCTTATCTGCAGTATTGATACGCTTCAGTTACAATTACAATCTTTAACAGCAGGGGCAACTTACAGCTGGCTGCCTGCATATAACATAAGCAATGTATCATCACCAACACCTTACGTTTCACCCAAGCAAACTACTGTGTATAATGTTACGATAAATTATAAAGGCTGCAGTGCTGCTGATTCTGTAAAAGTGAATGTTATAGACAAGGTAGATTTATCACTACCGGCAGACACAACTATCTGTAAAACCGATACAATAATTTTAAACCCTTCTACAAATGCTTTGTATTTTTTATGGTCACCTTCAGAAGGTTTAAGCAGTACAACTATAAAAAACCCTTCTGCATCACCTTTATCAAATACAAGATATTCAGTGGTAGCTTCTGTAGGTAAATGTTTGGCAAGCAGCAACCAGGCCATAAGTATTGTACCATATCCTGCTGTACATGCCAGTAGTAATGTTGCTATTTGTTACGGTAAAACAACGCAGTTAAATGCCACTATTGACGGAACTTATTTTGCATGGTCGCCAACCAACTCGCTGCTTAATGCAAATACATTAAATCCTATTGCAGGGCCGGATACTACAACATCATATATACTTACAGTAACGGATACACTTGGTTGTCCAAAGCCTGTATTTGACACAGTGATTGTAACAGTTATACCTAAAGTAGCTGTGTTTGCTGGTAACGATACCATCGGTGTAATTAACCAGCCTTTGCAACTAAAAGCAACTGCAAGTGCCGGCAGCAGTTATGAATGGACACCTTCTACATATTTGAACAATGCATCCGTTCAAAATCCGATTGCGACTTTTCCGGGAGGATTAGACACAATAACTTATACCGTTAATGCATTTACAGAAGAAGGTTGTGCAGGTAGTGATAATATCAAGATATATTTGTTTGAAACAAGGCCAGCAATATTTATACCTTCTGCTTTTACACCAAATAGTGATGGTTTAAATGACATTTTGAAACCAACTATTGCAGGCATGCAAAAATTTAATTACTTTAATGTATATAATCGCTGGGGCCAATTGCTCTATAACACAAGCCAGCAAGGCCAGGGATGGGATGGAAATTTCGATGGTAAAAAGCAACCAAGCGGCACGTATGTTTATACGGCAAGTGCTGTTGATTATACTGGCAAAAATTATTTTATTAAAGGAACGTTTGTGTTAATCAGGTAAACTTAATTACTACATTATTCATGCACAACCATTACCGGTACGGTGCTTTGATAAGCAAGCTTTTTTGTATGGCTTGTGATAAAAAGCTTATGTGCCAGAGAGTGTTCTTTATTAATAGTTATGATAAGATCAATGCTTTTATCTTCTGCAAATTTGTTGATAGCATCGTCAACATCATACAATCTTAAAAAATAAAATTCAGGATTAAATTCTGCAAACATTTCTTTCAGCTTTTGCTGTTCAGATGCATAATTTTCTGAAAGTTCTATATAATGTTCACTGTTTACATTTATTATATACAGCTTGGCATTAAAGGTTGATATTACTTTTTTTATAGGCGCTGATGGCGTTGTGCTTACTACATTTTTAAGGTCAGTTGTAAGCAGCACGTTTTTAATCTCACTATAATTTGCATTTGCCGGAATAATCATAACAGGGCAGAACTTATTCTGTGCCATTTTTAAAGAATTACTGCCAATAAAAACCTGCGCTAAAGAAGATTTGCCGGTTATGCCCATAATAATCAAATCTGCCTGGCGATGACGTGCAAGCTTTTCAAGTTCAGTTAAAAAATCTCCCTGTTCTGTACAAATAGTTATGTTTACATTTCTGCCCGTTTGTAATTCTTCTTTAAGTTTTTCCAAACCTTCAATCCGGTTTTCTTCAGCATCCGCTTTTTCATAAGTATGATAAAGTGTTATCTGTACTTCAGGATGATCGGTTAATAATTTAACTGCATATCGGGCAGCATTAAATGATGTTTCAGAAAAATCAACAGGTACAATTACATGGTTCATAACAAGAGTTTTACTAATTGAAATACAAATAAAGAGTTTTTTTTTAAACGATGATGTTTTATTTATTTGAATATTAGAACAGTTTGATTTAGCTGTAAGCTTAAGCTTTATTATTTTCGTTTTAAATATTCTGATGTATTTGCTTGGTATTGATATAGGCACTTCTTCAATCAAAGTTTCTGTTGTAGATGCTCAAACACAACAATGCGTTGCCAGCGCTTTTTATCCAGAAACAGAGGCTCCAATTATAAGCTTACAAACCGGTTGGGCAGAACAAAACCCTGATACCTGGTGGAAGCATTTTCAAAACGCTTTATTGAAGGCAAATGCTTCCGGCAAATATGATCCCAAAGAAATTGTTGCCATAGGCATCGCTTATCAAATGCATGGATTAGTTGTCGTGAATAAAGAGCAGCTTGCGCTGCGTAATAGTATTATATGGTGTGATAGCCGTGCTGTAGCTTATGGGGAAAAAGCCTTTCACGCAATTGGTGAAGACACATGTTTATCGTGTCTTCTTAATTCACCTGGAAATTTTACTGCGTCTAAACTTGCATGGGTTAAAAAAAATGAACCCGACATTTTTAAACAAATTGATAAAGTAATGTTGC
>CAZZXW010000236.1:0-5453 GCA_964658095.1 uncultured Parafilimonas sp.
GTAATGACGAAAAATATTCTTTTTATCTGCGGATTGATAGCAAGCATTTCTGTTAGTGCACAAAATAAAAATGAAGAAAAGTTTGCTGAACTTATCACTCCTGAAAACTTAAAATCAAAACTGTCTGTTATTGCAAGTGCGCAAATGCAGGGCAGAGAAACTGCAACTGAAGGTCAACGCAAAGCCGCTGCTTTTATCGAAAATTATTTTAAAACATTAAAGTTATTGCCGGGCGATTCAGGTAACTATCAAATGAGTTTTCCTGTATTGCAGGATTCTGTTGAAAGCGCTTCGCTCACTGTAAATAATAAAAGTTTCCAGGTAGCAGATGATTTTACTCCAAATAATAATTTTCCAGATGGCAGCATACAAATTAATGAAGTTGCTTTTGTAGGTTCCGGTATAAAAGATTCAACTCAAAATAATAATGATAGTATTGATGTAAAAGATAAATGGGTTTT
This sequence comes from uncultured Parafilimonas sp., assembly GCA_964658095.1. Taxonomy (GTDB): domain Bacteria; phylum Bacteroidota; class Bacteroidia; order Chitinophagales; family Chitinophagaceae; genus Parafilimonas. The sequence goes on from CAZZXW010000236.1 coordinate 462, forward strand.
AATTGTGCCGCCAACTGATCGTGCATCTATGCGTTTACTTACAAGAAAGATAAACTTAATGCCGCAAACAGGCCCTGCAGGATTGTTGATTGTAACAAGTAGTTTTCCAGCTAAATCTTACTCAGCTAAAGGAAGAATGTATTTGCCATCAAACAGCAATAAACCTTTTCCTGTATTGTTCATTTCAAAAGCCCTTGCGGCAGCCATTTTGCAAACTGATACATCAAATATTAATGCTTCGTTTCAGCAAAAATTATATTCATCAAACATTCAGATCAGCCTGCATAAAACAACCAATCATTTACAAAGCACAGATGTGATTGGTATATTGCCCGGCACTGAAAAAAAGAGCGAATATGTTTTTGTTACTGCGCATTATGATCATCTTGGCATGCATGATTCTGTTATTTATTATGGCGCAGATGATGATGGCAGCGGCACAACCAGCGTGCTTACCATTGCACAGGCTTTTGCTGCAGCAAGAGACAAAGGATATCTTCCAAAAAGAACAATGGTTTTTATGACGGTTTCAGGCGAAGAAAAAGGTTTGTGGGGAAGTGAGTATTTTACAAATCATCCATCGGTTTTGCTTGATTCAACTTCAGTTGATCTTAATATTGATATGGTTGGAAGAATTGATCCGTCACGCAAATACGGTGATTCAACAAACTATGTTTATACAATTGGTGAAGATAAATTAAGCAGCGATCTTATGCAGCTGGAAGACAGTATCAATAACACCTACAGTCATCTTGAACTGGACAGAAAATTTAATGATCCTAAAGATCCAAACCGGTTTTATTACCGCAGCGATCATTACAATTTTGCCAGTAAAGGCGTGCCTGTAATTTTTTATTTTAATGGAACACATGCCGATTATCATCAGCCTACAGACACGGTTGATAAGATCAATTTTGATGTAATGGCAAAGCGTGTAAAGTTGGTTTATTACACTGCATGGGCAATGGCAAACCGTGAAGGCATGTTAAAACGAGATAAGCCTTTGAATCAACAATAAGCTTACTTTTATTAACCAAAAAAACTTTATGAGCGCTGTTATTACACAACCAAAACAACGCATTCAGTCAATTGATATTTTACGCGGGTTTGTAATGCTGATAATGGCAATTGATCATGTGCGTGATTTTTTTCATGTTACTGCATTTACAGATTCGCCAACAAATCTTGATACAACAACACCGCAATTATTTTTTACAAGATGGATAACCCATTTTTGCGCACCAACGTTTGTATTTCTTTCCGGCACCTCTGCGTTTCTTGCAGGCCAGAGAAAATCAAAAAAAGAATTAAGCGCATTTCTTATTAAAAGAGGCTTGTGGTTAGTGTTGGTTGAAAACATTGTAATAACACTGGCATTTACATTTAACCCGTTATACAATCTTTTAATCTGGCAGGTTATCTGGGCAATTGGGTGGAGCATGATTATACTTGGAGTACTTGTGCGCACATCAACTAAAATTATCGTTGCGCTTGGTTTTATTATAGTTTTTGGCCATGATATAATTGATTACATACACATACCACAACAAGGCACTGAACATACTTTAATGAGTATTTTATTTGTTGCATTTGGTACGCAGCTTAAGTATGGAAACCAACGTTTCATTTTTGACTTGTATGCTATTATTCCATGGACAGGTGTTATGCTTTTAGGATATGGCTTTGGTACATTTTTTAAACAGAATTATGATGCGTTGAAACGAAGAAAAATTATTTTAAACCTTGGGTTTGCTGTTACTATATTTTTTATAGTGATACGATTTATAAATATATACGGCGATCCTGTTCATTGGTCAACACAGAAAAACGGGTTATATACTTTATTATCATTTTTAAATGCTTCAAAGTATCCGCCATCACTTTGTTATACAACTATGACGCTTGGGCCTGCGTTGATATTTCTTTCGTTGATTGAAACTGTTCAAAATAAATTCACAAACGTTTTAAGTATGTATGGAAGAGTACCGTTCTTTTATTACATACTGCATTTTTACCTGATACATGTTATTTGTGTGATACTTTTTTTTGCAACAGGCCATACTTCAAAAGACATTATTGATTTGAACACACCATTCCTCTTTAGGCCACAGCATTTTGGTTTTGGGTTACCCATTGTTTATGCAATCTGGTTGTTTGTAATTCTTGTTCTATATAAACCCTGTAAGTGGTTTGATCAATACAGAAAAAGCCATCATCAATGGTGGCTTAGCTATGTATAACCTCGTTATAAATTTATTGTTTGATCATTTTAATTATGTCATCTGTTGTACCTGTTTCACCAAGCCGTGGATAAATAAATTGTACACTGAGGTCATGCGCTTCCTGTGCTCTGTCTGAAATTGCATCTAATGCAAAAGAAATATTATAACCCAATTCGCTTGCAGCTCTTGCTGTTCCTTCTACTCCAATGCTTGTTGAAACTCCGCCAAGTACAATGCCTGTAATATCATTGTCTCTTAACTCATCATTTAAAGAGGTTTCAAAAAAAGCATTCCATGTGTGTTTGGTAATAAAGATGTCATCACTGCTTGTGCCAAGCCTGTCTGTTATCTTATATAAATTTTCATCATCAGGATAAGTTTGCACCTTTACATCTTTTCTTGATTTCATCCAGGCGGCATCTTTAGGCTTCACATTTACAAAAACGATTGGTAAGTTTTTTTCTCTGAAGGCTGCTATCAACCTGTTTGCATTATCTAATAATTTATCCATTGAATGTATGGTTGGTAATGCAACTACTGAATTCTGAAGATCAATTAACACCAATGCTGTGTTTTTATCTATTGCTGTTATCATAAAAATGTTTTTAAACTTAAGAGGCTGCAACTTCAACAGCCTGGGTTTTTTGTTGCATGTTAACCTGAATGGTTTTTAATTTATTTCGTTTTAAGAAACGGAGATGTAAACCACCGATGAGCAACGCAATACAACCTTGTATTAAAACCGTATCTGGAACACCAATTACCTGCGATACTAAACCAACAATTAAACCACCTAAAGGCTGCATTCCAAAAAAAGCCATCGCATAAAAACTAATCATTCTGCCACGCATATTTGGGTCTGCAGTTGTTTGCACTAATGTATTCGTAATTGTGATTTGCGACATCATTCCAAAGCCTGCAAGCATTGCGCAAACAAGTGCCAGCGCATAAATATGCATGTGCGAAAATAATATAAGGCCAGTGCCAAATATCAATGTATTTATAGCCAGTATCTTTCTTAAATTAACACCAGGCTTTTGCGAAGCTAAAAAAATAGCGCCGCCAAAAGCACCTAAGCCGATCATGCTATCTATTATGCCAAATGTTGATGCAGTGCCTTTAAAAATATCTTTTGCATAAACAGGTATCAGCGTTGTGTAAGGCAAAACAAAAAGGCTTATAGCTGCAAGCATTGTAATTATAAATCGCAATTCTTTTGCATGCTTCAGGTAAGTCCATCCATCTTTTACATCCTGAAAAATATTCTTTGCATGTGGTTGAATTTTTTGTGCCGGTAACCGCATTAATAAGAGGGATGTTATAACTGCAATAAAGCTTACCGCATTCAATCCAAAGCAAAATTCATCGCCAAATTTTTCAAGGATGAAACCCGCAATAGCAGGGCCAATCAATCTTGATAAATTAACCATTGATGAATTTAAAGCGATTGCATTATTAAGATATTTTTTGTCTTCGATCAATTCATTAATGAGTGATTGCCTTGCAGGAACATCAAACGCATTTATAATACCGAGTATAAAACTTAATGAAAGTATTGCCCAGATATTATAATGTTTTGAAATGATGAGTAATGTAAGCAACACAGCCTGTATCATTGATGCAATCTGTGTTATAAATAAGAGCTTATAACGGTTATAGCGGTCTGCCGTTGCACCTCCAACAAAGGAAAAAACAAAGGAAGGAAACATGCTGGCAAATAAAGAAAGGCCAAGCATAAACTTAGAATGTGTGAGCGAATAAACTACCCAGCTAACTGCTGTTTTTTGCATCCATGTGCCGATAAGCGAAATGGATTGGCCGACAAAATATAACCTGTAGTTCCTGCTTTTAAAAGCTGTAAATGTTGTGATCTTGTTATTATGTTTTTCTTCAATCATCTTCAAAATCAACTAATTTTTTTAAAGGCACTAATGCCTTTTTTAATAATGATATTTCTTCTGCAGAACAAGAGTTTGAAATGGCTTCATACAACCAGTTATCTTTTTCATTGCGTAACTGGTTAATTGCTGCAATACCTTTTGATGATAAAGAAATAAGCCATTTGCGTTTATCATCTTTTGAAATTTTGCGATTGATATAACCTAACTCACTTAAATGGTTTAATATCTGCGACATTGACTGGTTGGTGATCTTTTCCCTGGCTGCCAGTTCATTCGGCAACATTTCTTTTTCATCATGCAAAAGCCCAAGCACTGATCTTTCTGTTAATGAAAGCGACATGCCTGTAATAGTATGTTTACGAAGCTTTTTTACCAGTCTAGTTATTGTTGTGCGTATTTCAGAAATTAATTGTATGTCTGATTGTTTAGTCATCTTATTAGATAAACTTATAAGTTTACCTTACAAAATTATAAAATATTTTTTACTATTGCATTAAAATTTTCTAAAAATTATTTACCACCCAAAAACAAAAAAAGCTATCCTGTTAGATAGCTTTTAAAATAAGTTCTTAAAAATTGAATTATACCAACATCCGCAAAGGCTCTTCCAGCAAGCTTTTGAGCGTTTGTAAGAAGGCAGAACCTGTAGCTCCATCAACAACACGATGATCGCAGCTTAGCGTAACTTTCATAACATTGCCGGGAACAATTGCACCATTCTTCACAACAGGAACCTGAGAAATTCCACCAACGGCAAGAATGCATGAATCAGGCGGATTTATGATGGCAGTAAACTCATCAATACCAAACATACCCAAGTTAGAAATGGTAAATGTGCTGCCTTCCCATTCAGCGGGTTGCAGTTTTTT
>CAZZXW010000237.1:0-5413 GCA_964658095.1 uncultured Parafilimonas sp.
TTAAGCAAATCCGCTGAATAATAAGTTATGAAAACTTACATGAAGTGTTTTTCCTAAAAAGCGCTCTGAATAGAGGCACATCTGTGATACGATAGTCGCCTGCTCGGAATTTTATTTTTTCTCCGTTTACAGATACATACATTTCTCCGCTTAACAGTGCTTCTAATCTAAGTCCTGCGCTTTCATTAATTGAAAGTCTGATTTTTGTATAGATTTCAAATAAGCGGTGGCTGATATTAAAAAGCTGATATGATAATCCTTGTAGTGTAATGACTACAGCTGATGTATGACTTTGTTGAACGTCACTCCCTGGCAACATCACACCTCTGTATTTTTTTCTGTCGAGTTTTTGAAAGATTATTTGTCTTCCGTCAGGATAAAAGAATTTTACACTCATACATAACTGCTTTATTCATTCGCTTCCGCGGGTAGGCATTAGTTAAGTTAAGGTAAGACTTTTTTGAAAACGAATATTGATTTAGCAATCCAGTTTTATGGAAAATATAAAAAGCTTATTTAATAGTTTTGCTTAATTAATGAACATCAAGTTCAGCTCTGTGCACACCTGAGGGCGTTTGTGGTCTCAGCTAAATCCTCTTTTCTGATGCGATAAAAGCTTTGCCAGAAGCCAATAAGATGGATGTTTATCAATTGATAACTAAAGCTCACTGATAATGCATCATCTATTTACCTTACTCATTTTTAAAAATATTTTTAGGATTCGTTGCTTTTGGAGATTAATTTTTTAATGTAAGATATTAATAACGTCGAAGTTTATCTTTAAATCTTCTTGCACTTTCTTAATTAAAACCTCACGAACGTAAGGCTTTTTGTTATTAATTAAGAAAGCTATTTACAATAAAACAAGGCAAGTCTCAACACGATCAATATTCGAACGATTACCAATTAAATGTTTACTTATACAAGAACGGCATTATAAATTGTTGCTTACGTTATGATATTTGCATTGCAGAAAAACGCAGCGAAGTTTGATGCCCTGGCAAAGCATCAGTTGTAGCAAAACTTTTGTTGAAGGAAACGACTAAATTCTTATGCACCTTTGCTGCTTTTCCGCTCCTCTGTTAACTTACTTTTGTGATGTTTTCTCTATACAAGGGCCGCGTATATACGGCCCTTTTTTACTTCGTCGTATTATCAGTAACGGTTCTGCATTCTTTTTTCAATTACCTGTTACACATTAATTATCGCATCAGGTACATCTTACCATAACCTTTATTAAAATATTTGTCCGTGTTTACCTGAGTGCCATCCTGCCCATAAGTTGGGAACTTATCAAGTGATTTTCCATTCAGGTTTGTAAGCACACGGTAGATATATACGCCGTTTGCAAGTTGGTCTCCATATTGATCTGTACCGTTCCATTTATATTCCGTAATATTTCTGCCAATGTGTAAAGGGCCTAATTCTTCTTTGGTAATTTCTCTTACAATCTTGCCTGTTATTGTTAAGATTTGTATACGGATGTTCTGCGGCACTTCACTGCCGGTTACTGTAAACACAAATGCTGTTGACGTAGTAAATGGATTTGGATAATTAAACATATTTGTAATCATCGGCTTGTTATACACTTCAAAAGAAACCGTATAATCAACATTGCCCGCCGTGTTACCGGTTTTATCTTTTCCATGCACGATTAACTGGTACGTTCCATCATCAGTTAAGTAGGGTGTAAAATCAATAGAAGCAGTATTGTTTGCGCCAGATGTAGCAGCAGTAAATATTAAAGTATCCGTATTAAAATAAAATTGACGCAGCGTTCCATCCGGATAACGCAACTGCACCGTCATGAGTGATGTATCATTCAGCAAAAGAAAATCAGATTCATCTTTCATCTTAATAAGTACATGCGGCCTGGCAGCAACAATATCATTATTTAAAATATGCACACCATCAAACGTTACATCAAGCACCGGTTTATATGCATCTGCATTTACTGCAAAATTTCTATACATAAAATTGTTGAAGTGCGTTTGCTCAGGCAGGTGATGTGTATTCAACGGGTTTACATCAAGATATAAATTATTTAACCCGCTTAATGATGTTGTTATAATATTTGATCTTATAACCGCAGTATCGCCGGCCTTAAGTGCTTTTATTTTTTTAATGATAATGTTACCGGCAACATTGTTTGCATCATACACGGTTAAGTTTACAGGAATGCTATCGCTGAACGGAACTTCGCTCACATTTTTAAATGCAATGGCTAAGCTATCTGTTTGACCAAGCTGCACAGAATCTCTGAAATTGTATAAAACATTTGGCGCCAATGCCCCTTCCGGCACAGGATCGTACAAAATGCGCCACCAACGCAATTGATAAGGCGTAAGATTTATGCTATCTGCATTGCGCATTCTTAATTTTAAATAAGGATATTTTGTAACACTAACATTTGAAATATTAAAATTCTGCTGCGCTATATTTAAAGTATATAATACCGTTTCATTATTGAAAGTATCTATACCAATCACATCTACAGTTGGGTTATCGCCTGCTTTTTTATCAAGACTATAGCCATTCCATAAAACATTCTTCCAGGCTTTCGCAGGCCCGAATGCAGGTGAAGTAATGTAACCTAAAGTATCAGATGAATTTATGAAACGCTTATAATCTATTAGATCATCTGTGCCTTTCGAAAATTGCCAGCCTGGTACATACAAAGAATTATTTTTTTCAAAATCAAATACCCAGATTTTATTATCAAATGAATCAAGTGCAGTAAAGCCTACTTGCTTAAGCTTGTCATAAAAAGTATTACCAACACCATACACTTTTTGGTCGCTCTTCCATATGGCAGCGTTTGTAGGTGTGTTATAGACTATACGCATTGTAACCAGTACACCGTTTGGTATCCAATCCATAAAATCGCGCATTTGCCTGCGGCTTGCAGTGTCTGCATATGAAAATTCGAAATTGTAATCTTTGCCAAATTGTATACAGCCGGCATTGTTCCAGCTATGCATAAAACTGCCATAAATTCCGCTACCTGTTGTTGATGGATTTGCCTGATTAAAGTAAGGTTGCAAAGTAATTGGATCAAACAAATTAAAAATTATTGAAGAAGGTTCACATGCTGATGATGATATTGTTTTACTGTTAATGAGTACACGAAAATATGCAGGTGTATTGAAATCTTTTGAGAACACAGCATTATACATTTCAAGCACCGAAGTAATGTTATTGTATGTCCATTTGCGGCTGTTGCTGTCAATATAAATTCTATCGCCGGTTGATTTTAAATGTTGATATAAATGTGATTGATTATAACCAAAACCTGCATTAGGCAGATACACAAAGCTGGATGTGTTCCAGATGTAGCTTCCGCTTGCAGGAACGGGTGCTACACGCCAGTAATAAACAGTACTATCTGTAAACGGAATGGTTGCATTAAACTCAATAACGCCGCCAACAGACGCAATGGTTTGTGTTGTTTTTAATGATGAATTAAAAAGCTCTGTTGTATCCATTTCCATCACATAAGAACGCATCGGTAATACTGGATTTGCTGTTGATGCATATAACTTAATGCCTTGCTTATTAACAATTGAAAAATTATAAGGATAAACAGGCGTTAACTCATCTTCATAAATAAAAAAGTTGGTAGTAACGGTATTATTTAATTCGTTTGATTCAGTGTATTGATTAAGGTTATCAATCGAAACAGTAAGTGAGTTCTGGCCTTTATCGCGTGTAGCAACAATTGGCACAGTTAACTCAACTGAATCTTCATATCTTATAGAAGGAATGCGTTTAGAAAATAAAATTGATGTTGTGCCATCCGGAGATTTTCTCTGAATTAAAACAGAAACAGAATCACCGGTTGCTTTACCCAAATTGTAGAAGTAACACTTTATTTTGAAACTATTATCAGCAACAGAAACAAAAGTTGGATCAATCATCACGTTCTGCGCTTCTATATCAAAATCAGGCAAAGCAGAAGCATTAATTTTTAAAGCAGGATCGCCGTGCAATACACTTTCTTCAGCATGCAATGTTGCCGTAAAATCTCCGGGTGCATTATTAAGTAAATAACCAACAGCATCCTGCAGATTATCTGCCAGCGGCGCGTTATATTTTGTTCGTACAAAAGAATTATAAAAGCCGGTGTTATATACATCAAGATAATTAGCAATACCAAAATGCGTACTTGCAATATAAGCTATACTGCCCCTGTTTTGTGCAAACACCCATGCTTCAGATAAAGAATTAAACGTGCTGAATCTTGCTGTATCAAAAGAAAAAATATCGCCCGCATCGCAACCGTTTACAATGAACACAGGGTATTTTCCCGGATTATTATAATCTTCCGGCTTGCTTAAATTATAATCAAGTATAGAAGCAGATGAATGACCAAAATAATTTAATAAGCTTATGCCGTTGCTAAACAATTGCGCCATTAAATTATCTAAAATATTAGCTCCCGCACTGCTTGTTGTTTTGTTGAAGGTGTAAACATTGGCACCATAAAAAGTATCAATTGCAATATTGCGGTATCCATTCATGTAACCATTTAAAGAAGCGTTTAAACCGGGATCATCTGCACCCACAACATGCACCATATTTTTCATCCAGGCTTTACTGGCAATAGTTTCAGAAGGGTTTTGCTGTGCCTTTTCGTAATCAATAATTTTAGTAAGATAATTTTGAACTTCAGTTTGTGTAACAGCAGATAATCTTCCTATCGGTGTTGCAGGCAAAGGACTAAGATCGTTAGATGCAAGTACGTTATCAGATGCAGGCCAGCCAAATGTTGGCACCAAACAAAGTCTTTGATAATAAGATGAATTTTCATTCATTCTTGCTTCATTGTAGGTAACTGCTTTGCCAATTAAAAAAGCAAATTTTGGCGGTGATGAAAACGTGTTACGCGCATATCGTAAAAAATTTTTTACAGCCAGCGGATGTTGTTTTATACCATAGGCAAATTCATCAACCAAATCATCTATATCATAAATTTTTGTTTTGTATGAACCACCTGTTGCACCGGCACGATAGCTTGCATAAGATTGCACAGCATTACCGCTGTTAATAAGAACTTTATTAGAGATGATAAGATAGTCGCCCTGGTTACTGCTTGTAGAATAATTAGTAAAATTTCTTGTTGTGAATGAGTTGATATTTGAAGCCGTGCCTTCATCAACTAAAACCAAACTTCTTTCAGATGCAGAAGCAGGTAAAACAAATTGTAATGTATTTGGAATGCTTATGTTAGCAGTGTAACGTTTATTATTTGTAAGATCATACAATACAGAATTGTTACTGCTGTTAAAGTTGGTGATCTTTAAATAATTTCCCTGCGTTGTTGCCGGTAATTGAAATGCAAATTGAGAAGCACCGCCAAAATTAAACGAGTGTGCATATGCTAAATCAATAAAGCCTGCAACAATACGATCAT
>CAZZXW010000238.1:0-5388 GCA_964658095.1 uncultured Parafilimonas sp.
TTTTCATAATGTTATGCGTAACAACCTGACAACAATGTGCTGTACTGCCATGTTAAAGCTCTTTCTCTAATTTATATAATAAAGTTTGGCGGCAAGCCTTTTAAATTAGTTTTTACTGAAGCAAGCCTTGAATCTGCTGACTGTGATATTTGATTACATAATTTTTAGTGAACCACATCATCATTGGTTCGTTCAATGATTTAGCGTTTGCATATTCAAATATGATATCGTGTTCATATCATTATTTGCAATGATCGTTTTGTACTATAACGGTGCATGTTAAAGAGTACAATTATTACAGCTATTTCTTTACAAAGCTTATGCGGCCATTGGTTTCAAGGAGAATGGTTTCAATATCATTTAATGTTACAGCACTGGTTTCAAGCCTTAAACTTTCCATCAAATCTTTCTCGCTTATAGCTGCTGCCTGCATATTTTGCCATTGAATTTTTCCATCTTTAAATAATATTACTTCTTTGCCTTTAAGCAAATCAGCAAGGCGCTTGTTTTTAAAAGTTGCCCATGCCATAAGGCGATGTATTATTATCATTACCAGGCCTGCAGCAACAGTTGCAAAAAAAGATGATGCACCAACAACACCTCTTGCAAGCACGGCGCCAAGCATAATAACAACTACATTATCAAAGTCAGATTTTTTACCAAATATCCGCAAGCCGCCAATGCGTATTAAAGTAAGTGCTATTAAAAACATAACAAGTGAACGTGCAGACATTTGTAATGCGTTTATATGTTCACCTTCACCCCAAAAGAATTGCAGGTAATTCATAATAATTATTTAACCTGCAATATATAAATCCTGTTATTTCTGGTATATGCAAATGGATTAAGTGTATAATTACTGCTTTTGATCAGCTTTTATTTTTTAAAACTTTACTGCGTTTTATCTGCAATTAAATTATGTAGTTTAATAGTTAGCTGGTTAACATAATCCAGTTGTGCAGGCAAGCCTTCATCTGCATTTACATTTATTTTGCCGCTGCAAATAATATGGCCTTCTTTAGCAACACTATAATAAGCAAACAATTCATTAATATTTTTTTCAGCCATTTTAGAGGCATAACCTGTTAAGCTTAATCCAAACGTACTTGTAAACAAATAACAGGCTTGCCTGCTCATATCTTCTGCAACTTTTAAACTTACTGAATTGTGTTCAATGGCATGTAAAGGTTCAACCAACAGGTGCCTGCATTTTTGGCCAACATTATATGCAGTTATACCACCCTGGAAAAATTTAGATGCATCTTTAACGGTAGAAAATGCTGCTTGTAATAATCCGGCCGTAACACTTTCTGCAGCGGATATACTCCATCGTTTCTTTATTAAAATTTCACCAATCTCATTCAGAATTTCATCATTAAACATCTTTATAAATTTTTGTTTTAAAGTTTCAAAATTTATACCTGTACTTTTTTTCATTAACCGCAACACTTAAATAATTCTGCTTTTTTTTGTCAGTGGCATAATTATCGTTTTAGTATTCTATAACCTATAAAAATAGATTTATGAAAACAGAAAAAAATTATGTGTTAATTACCGGTGGCACCAGCGGTATTGGATTTGAATTATCAAAACTGTTTGCCAAAGACGGATACAATTTAATACTTGTTGCAAGGGATGAAAATGAATTGAAGAAAGCTGCTGCTGAATTACAACAACAAAATGAAATAGATGTTGTAACTATATCAAAAGATCTTTTCTATCCTGGTAATGCGTTTGAATTGTATGATGAAGTACAATCTAAAAATCTTACGGTAGAAATTTTAGTGAATGATGCAGGCCAGGGTTTATATGGCGAATTTGTGGATACAGATATACAAAGAGAAATAGACATCATTAACCTTAACATTACAAGCCTTGTTGTACTTACTAAACAATTTGTAAAAGATATGAAAGAAAAAGGTAATGGTAAAGTATTACAACTTGCTTCCGTTGCCAGTAAAATTCCAGGCCCGTTTCAATCTGTATACCATGGTACAAAAGCTTTCGTGTTATCGTTTACTGAAGCTATTCGTAATGAATTAAAAGATACCGGTGTAACCATAACAGCATTAATGCCTGGCGCAACAGACACTGACTTTTTTAATAAGGCAGACATGCTTGATTCAAAAATTGTTCAGGAAGGTAAACTTGCACCTGCAGCAGATGTTGCAAAAGATGGTTACAAAGCGCTGATGGCTAATGATGATAAAGTTATTTCAGGCTTTAAGAATAAAGCACAGATAGCCATGAGTAACTTAACTCCTGATGAAACTGTTGCTAATATGATGCATAAACAACAAGAACCTGTTAATCAGGATAAATAACAACTAAACTTTTAAATAACTAACTATGAAAGCAGCAGTTATTCATGGTCCGGGTAAAGTAACCTGCGACAATGTAGAAGACCCTAAGCTTAAAAATTCAAGAGATATAATTCTTAAAGTTACAGCAACGGCTATATGCGGTTCAGACCTTCATATATACTCCGGTGGTTTACCACAACCAAGGCCCATGGTATTAGGCCATGAGTTTATGGGCATTGTAGAAGAAACAGGTGCTGATGTTAAAAACCTTAAACGTGGTGATAGGGTAGTGGTTCCATTTCCTATTGCATGCGGACATTGCTTTTTTTGCGAACATGAATTGCCGGGACATTGTGAAAACAGCAATCCTGAACACTACGGTCCTGAAGGTGGTTTGCTAACTGAAAAGGGTGGTGCCTTGTTTGGTTACACTGATTTATATGGCGGTTATGATGGCGGCCAGGCTGAATATGTAAGAGTACCTTACGCTGATTTTGGGCCAAGGCTTGTACCTGATAACTTAACTGATGAACAGGTGCTTTTTCTAACAGATATTTTTCCAACGGGTTACACAGGTATAGACTGGGGTGAATTAAAAGGTGGCGAAACAGTGGCCATTTTTGGTGCTGGTCCTGTTGGAATTATGGCTGCAAAAAGTGCATGGCTTAATGGCGCGGCAAGAGTTATAAACGTTGATACTCGACAGTACAGGTTAGATAAGGCCAAAGCAACTGCAAACAGCGAAGGTATTTTGTGGGATGATAATGCAAAAGATGTCGTTGAACAAATAAGAGCAGTAACAAATGGCAGAGGTGCAGATCTTTGTGTTGAAGCTGTAGGGTTTGAACCAGACCGTACTGTTTTGGACAGGGCAAAAGCTGTTATAAATCTTGAAAAAGGCTCACCAAAAGTTATAGAGGCTTGTATGAGTGCTGTGCGGAGAGGCGGTACTGTTTCTATATTAGGTGTTTATCCAACAACCTATGATAACTTTCCGATAGGGCAGCTTTTTGATAAAGGCATTACTATAAAATCAGGGCAGGCACCTGCACATAAACATATTGATAAGTTACTGAAATATGTTTCTGAAGGCAAGGTTAAGCTTAATGATATTATTACGCATCGTATTCCGCTTAGCCAGATTTCTCATGCTTATGAAATATTTCATAAAAGAGAAGATGGCTGTGTTAAAGTAGTGCTTGATCCAAACAATTGATCAAACATCTAAATATAAAGACCGCATAATTTGAATGCGGTCTTTTTCATTCAACTTAAAACTTGGATGATACTTTAATAAATAACGATGGCATGGTTTTAAGTTAATTTATTGTATTCTTAAATTATTAAGTATGATTGAAAGAGATGGAGCTTGTATAAGCTTATGGCAAAACAGTGCCGAAACATTTACAAGCAAAAATTTACCTTCGCAACATACATATGATGTTGCTATTGCAGGTGGTGGCATTACAGGAATTACCACAGCTTTGTTATTGCAAAAAGCCGGTAAGCGTTGCATAGTGTTTGAAGCATATAATTTATGTTTCGGTACTACTAGTGGTACAACTGCGCATCTAAATACATTGCTTGATAATCCTTACACAACCATCTCTAAAAATTTTGGAAAGGATAATGCGCAGCTTGTTGCCAATGCAAGCAGAGATGCTATTGAACTTGTAAAATCAAACATAAAAGAATATAAAATTGACTGTGAGTTTGAAGAAGCATCAGCTTATCTTTTTGCACAAACTGATAAACAGGTTGATGAATTAAAAGATATCCATGATGCTTGCCGCGAATTAAAATTAAAAGCGGTGTATGCTGATAAACTGCCTGTAAATATTGATTGTAAAAAAGCGATGATCGTAAACGGTCAGGCTAAATTTCATCCGGTTAAATATGTTCTTGCACTTGCCAAAGCATTTGAAGAAGCTGGTGGTGTTATCGTTCAGCAATGCCGTGTTGAAAACATTGACAGTGATGAAACGGTTAAGATAAAAACTTCAACAGGTGATTTTCAATCAGCCTATTTTATTTATGCAACACATATACCGCCAGGTGTTAATTTATTGCATTTACGTTGCGCACCTTACAGAAGTTATGTAATAGCTGCTACTTTAAAAGATAAGCAATATCCTGATGATTTGTTTTATGATATGTATGATCCTTATAATTACATACGTTCACAAAAAGTTGATGGCAAAAACTATTTGATCGTTGGTGCTGAAGATCATAAAACAGGCCAGGTAGAAAACACTAATGAATGTTTTTTAAAGCTGGAAGCTTATGTAAGAGAGCATTTTGATGTAGATGAAGTTGCTTACAAATGGTCATCACAATACTTTGAACCTGCAGACACACTGCCTTATATTGGCCATTTGCCCGGTGCAAAAAACAACATACTGGTTGCAACAGGTTACGGCGGAAATGGAATGACTTACAGCCATGTTGCCGCTGCAACTTTAAAAAGTATCATTTTAAATGAAGATAATGCCTGCATAAAACTATTTAATCCAAACCGTGTAAAACCCGTTGCAGGTTTTACTTCTTTTGTATCGCACAATGCAGATGTAGTTAAAGAATTTGTAGGCAGGTTCTTTGGTCATGAAAAATTGAACGAGCTTGCAGGGCTGGCTACAGAAGAAGGCAAAGTAGTAAAATATGAAGGTCATACAATTGCTTTATATAAAGATAAAAATGGTGGCCTGCATGCACTTAACCCTGTATGTACGCATATGAAATGTTCTGTTGCATGGAACACTGCAGAACAAACATGGGATTGCCCTTGTCATGGTGCCCGTTATAATATAGATGGTGCAACTGTTACAGGCCCGGCAAGCATTGACCTTGAAAAAATAGAATTACAAAAATTAGAAAAAGCATAAAAAATTTAAACGCATCAACATAAAATAAAACTATGGCAAAAGAAAAAGCTACCGAAAAAGATGAAGAGTTAAATAACCCGGAACAAGCCGGCAAAAAAGCTATTGAAGCAGATAAAAAACTGAACGAACAAAATAAAGATGATGTTCAAAAAAATGAAGATGAAAAAAAAGATGCTGAACAATGGCGAAATGAAGGATAATTA
>CAZZXW010000239.1:0-5385 GCA_964658095.1 uncultured Parafilimonas sp.
TTTTTTTTGTTGTAACAGTAACTAATGGTTTGTAGTCACTCCCCTTTAGGGGTTGAGGGCTCTTCACTGCATAAAAAGCATTATTAAAAAGATTGAGCAGCACTCTTCCGATATCCTGCGGAACAAGATTTATTTTGCCAATGCTTTCATCAAAATCTGTTTTAAAATCTGCATTAAATTCTTTGTCTTTTGCACGCAAGCCATGATAACTTAAACGTAAATATTCATCGCATAAAACATTAATATCTGTTGGTTCTTTTACACCTTTTGTTTGCCTTGAATGTTGCAACATGCCTTTTACAATACTGTCTGCACGTTTGCCATGAAGATTTATTTTTTCTTCATTGTCTATCACGTCATTTGCAATGACTTTTACTTCATCAATGTTTCCCTTATCTGCTTCTTCTTTTAATTCTTCAAGCAGTTCTTTATTTACATCACTAAAATTATTCACGAAATTTAACGGGTTTTGTATCTCGTGTGCAATGCCTGCCGTGAGTTCTCCAAGGCTCGCCATCTTTTCTGATTGAACCAACTGCTTCTGTGTTTCTTTTAATTCAGTTAAAGCATCTTCTGCACGCCGTTTTTCTATTTGCAGTTTTATCAAATCTTCCTCGGCTTGTATGGCATGCGCTTCTGCAAGTTTTAAATCGTTAAAACGGGTAAATGTTAGATTGAAAACGGCAGCAAAACGTTCCAATAAAAACAGGGTTTCTTCCGGTTGTTCATCAGGTGATGCCATGCCAATAAATCCTTTGTTGAAGTAAGCAATGTATTGCAATCTTCTTTTCTGTTCAAGGCCGCCTTTGAAAGGAACATGAACGCTGTTGAGATGTTTTAAATATTGCTGTAATTCTTTTCCTTTCATGCTAATCACCAAAGATTTTTTTTGCTGCTTCCATCCATCAAACATTTTTTTAAATGAAGGATTTTTGTTGAGGTTGTCTTCATACACCATGCTTACTTTGCTGCCATCAGTAATCCAAAACTCTGTTTCACCTTCTTCATCATTTATAATGCTGATGTATAAACGGTTTGGCTCAATGCCCAAAAGAATTAATTGTTTAAAAAGAACTGCAGCTGTTTCTGCCAGCTCATCAGATTTTTGCATGGCTAATGTGCGGCTTCTTACACGCTCCAGTGCAGCTTCAATCTTTGCTTCTCTTGCCTGTGCTTCTGCCTGTGCAATATCTGTATATCGCTGATAGGATAAACTGAATACATTTCTAAAGCGTTTGAGTATCTGCAATTCTTCCTGACTTATTGTTTTAAACGTGCAAATACCAAATGCGCCTGTACCTATAGAATATAAATAATAATGCAGTTGAGTGGCTGCATCTAAAGCTTTTTCATGAGGTTGCTTAAGTGTGTTGTAGAGATAAGATTTCCATGCTTCAAGCTCGTCTTTTGTAATTACATTGTCTATCATTGCATCGCCTGCATTTTTAATTACATCGTGAATCCTTCTTGTATTAGGATGGCTGTTATAGCCTACTTCCACAACATCAGCACCGGTAATATCTGAATAATCATAATTGAGAAATTTTTCATCAGCATCATTTCTTATGTAGATCTGCGCAGCCCGCACATCAGTAAAACCAAGCATCTGCAATTGCTTAAAAACAGCTTCGCAAATACTCATTAATTCATCTGACTTCATCATGCTCATAGCAATGGCTCTTACTCTTTCCAATGCTGCTTCAACCTGCGCTTCTCTTGATTGTGCTTCTGCGTGTGCAATATCTGTATAACGCTGATAGGATAAACTGAATACATTTCTAAAACGTTTAAGTATAGCAAGTTCTTCCTGGTTAAGTGATTGATAAATGCAAATGCCAAATGCACCAAGTCCGAACGAGTATAAATAATAATGGATTGCAGTTGCTTCATTTAGATCTTTTTCCTGCTTTTGCCCAATTGTGTTATACAGGTAATTTCTCCATTCCTGCAGTTTTTCGCCATCAATTACATTTTCCATTAATCCATCATTTGCACTTTTTATTAAGTTATACATTGCCCTCGGGTTTTCGTGACTATCGTAGGGTACATTTATAACTTCTGCGCCGGTAAGTTTTGAGTAGTCGTAATTCAAAAATTCTTGTTCATCATCATGGCATATATAAATCTGTGTGGAGCGTAAACGTAAAAAGCCAAGTGTTTTTAATTGTGTGAAAACAGCCTCACAAACGGTTAGCAAATCGTTTGATGTCATCATACTCATTGCAACTGTTCTTACTTTTTCGAGAGAAGCTTCAATTTCAAGTTCACGGTTTTTTAAACCCACTAATTTTTCAAGCTCTTCATTTCTTGCTTTCAGTATTTGTATTTCACTATTATTTATGACCATGTTAAGTGTAAACTGAAATTGTTTTTGCCTGAGTAACCCAGTTTCTATGTGAAGCCGCATTTACAATATCAATGTATCGCCAATAAATATAAAACTTCTTTCAGCGATTATATTCCAGATAGCAGGAATGGAAGATGTAATGCAACTGCTTAATCATACCATTACAATGCCTTATCAATAAATGCAGATTTCATCTCTTTTTTATCTTCTGCTATCTTATAAAAATCTTCAATATAATTTGATACTGTTTTTGCTGCTTTATTATTTAATAAATAAAAATTCTGAACCATTAATAAAATGCTTTGCTTCTTTTCTTCAAATACATTTATAATTATTTCCAATTCTTCCGAAGACCTGGGATAACCCATGTAAAAACGCTGTGTTACGTTTTCTAAACCTGTGTTTTCATCAGGCATTGCATAAGGCGCATTCACCAACCCGGCAAAATCAAAATCATACGGCACAGGATATGGCCGTGCAAGTGTATCGTTTTTAGGAACCATAAGCTTTATGTTATGATAGTTGCCAATATGCCAATCTGTATTACCTATCATGTACTGAAAGATACTCATGAAAGTAATCTGGTACCGGTTCAATGCTGCCCACGCAAATCTTTTATTTTTTATTTCAATACAATTATTTCTTGCAGCTACATCTTTGATGTTTTCTAATAAAAATGCGTATTGAGAAAATGGCTTTGTTTTTTGCCGGCTGTCATTATAAGTAATATGCAATAACCTTACGCGAAAACTCATTTCAGAAAGCAGGTTGTATATTTTATAGATTAAAAATTCTTTCAGTAAATATTCTTCATTCGTATTGCCTGTATAACAACTGCCAACAAGCTTTAATTTGTTAAGCGGTGATAAAAGTGGCGAAGTAGAATTTTTAAAATCAAGCATCAGCGAAGCCAAATCGCAATGGGCTTTACGATCAACACCTCTTTGTTCAACACGTATTTGTTCATTTATAACAAACGTATCAGCAAAATTCATTTTAATGTTTGCCGGCTGCCAGGCAGCGTTTGCTTTCTTTGAACGCAGTTGCTTAATATCGGTAGTTAGCGTTACATTTATTATACTATCATCAAGAAAAAATTGTTTACTGTTAACAGGCGCATGCTGCCCGTATAAACTGCTTATATATAAACCAGCAGTTATCAGTAAACAATATAATTTTTGCATTTGAACCAGTTAGATTAATTGTATCAGCTTTTAAAGATAAATGTATAAAACAAAAAACCTGCTTCTTAAAGGAAGCAGGTTTTCTATCAGACAAAATATTATTTAATGTGCTGGCGGTGCCTGCATTTGCATTGAATCTCTTTGCGGTGCTTTAGGCGCGTCTGTTACATCCAGCACTTCAATATCAAATACAAGATTTGAATATGCAGGAATATCTGCGCCTTGTGGCGTAGGACCATAACCCAACATGGCAGGTATTAACAATTTACCTTTTGCACCTTTGCCAAAATAAGGCAAACCTTCGCTAAAACCTTGAATGGCGCCACGTGAACCAACCGGAATTTGTATCGGGTCAATATGTCCTTTTGATGTATCCATATTGGTATCAAAAACTTTCCCGGTGGTTTGCAGGTAGCCTTTATATTTTAAAGTAGCAATCTTGCCTGAATCTGCTTTTAAAGATTGATCGCCCGGATTATCAAGCACAACATAAGCGCCGTTCTTCGTTTTTGTGCCTTTTAAATTGTTCTTTGTCATGTAATCTTCAATTGATTTTACTTCGTTACTTTTTTCAGCATCTATGCTTTTTTGATAATCAGCTATCATATCTTTTTCATTCTTAAATATCTTAATCAATTGCACTTTGCATTTTATAACCTGGCCTTTTACCAACATAGGATTATAATCAGGAATGATGCCCATGTTCTTTAAACTATCAACGCTTATGCTCATTTCTGCACTGTCACCTTCACTCATCATTGGCAAAATTTCCATAAAAGAATATCTTGTTTGCCTGCCTGTATCAATAGCACTATACGCAGGTATTTTACCATAAGTGCTTGAAAAAACAGAATCCCTGTCAAGCAAAATATAGGCAAGATTAAATTTTGCAAACTCTTTTACTTTTGGTTTTACTGTGCCGCTGCCATGGAATATTTTGTAAGGCATGCCCGATGGCGTTTTTTGATAATTCATATTACAGGCAACTAAACTTATTGCACATAATAATACTGTAATTGTTTTTTTCATGTTGATTTGTTTGTGCTCTTTGTGCACTTTTATTAAATGATGATTATGCTAATTCTGCTTTATACAGCTTAATTACTTCTTTAAATTTTTTTACGTTAAACTCAAGGCTTTCATTGCTTCTGCCACCGGAAGCATTTTTGTGGCCGCCTCCTTCAAAATGGGCACGGGCAAATTCATTCACATCAAAATTGCCTTTACTTCTAAAGCTCCATTTGCGTTCTTCAACCCTGTCAATAAGCAAAGCGCCAAGCTTAATACCTTCAATGGTTAAAAGATAATTTACAAGCCCTTCTGTATCGCCGGTTTGTATATCAAACTTTAAAAGGTCTTTCCTGTTTATTGCCATCAATGCTGTATTGTATTCATAAATAACCTCCAAATGATGGAGCAATGCATTGCCAGTAAAGCGCAGCCTGTTCTCTAAAAAATTATCATATATATTTTCATGAATGATGCTGTGTTCAAGCCCCAATTCTTTTAAATGCGCTACTGCTTTATGTGTATCGGCTGATGTTATTGCAAAACGAAAAGAGCCCGTGTCTGTCATTAATCCGGTATAAATACATGCAGCCATATCAAGATCAAGCTTATCAGCAAATGGTGATTGCATAATAAAATCATACACCATTTCGCAGGTAGAGCTTTTCATTATATCACTCACACCATAATCAAAATGTTCTTCTGCCGGCTGTTCATGATGATCAATTAAAACCTTTACACACTTTGCTTCCATTAATGGCAGTTCCATCTTTCGTGTACGGTGCATGCTGTTAAAATCGAGACAGAAAAGCAAATCAGCAGCAATTAATAATGCTTTACATTTTT
>CAZZXW010000240.1:0-5341 GCA_964658095.1 uncultured Parafilimonas sp.
AGCACCGTTGTAATTACCCAGATTCATTTCTTTAAAACCATCTTCATTGTTAGAAAGTACTACAGCAAAACCTGAATCTTCATCCTCTTCATTGCCTTTATTGCACCAGCCAACTACATTTGGATGATCAAAATAATCAGTTTGTTCACCATCTAAAAATTGCTGTCTTATTTTAAGCATTTTATATAAATCTGGAACAGGTGCAAGCTCGATGGTGTTTTCGCCAACAGTATAAGAGCCGCCATAATAATCAGTATAAAAAACAACGGGTACGCCTTGCTGCCGTAAAAGAATTATGGCATTTGCATGTGGCTTAAACCAATAATCAACAAACGATTCTAATGCCTGAGTGGGCTGTGTATCGTGGTTATCAACAAATGTAATGGCTGATTGCGGCCGTGATTGTAACAATGTACCATTAAATATATCAGGCAAACTATAATCTTTGCCTTGCTTTGATGCTTCATAAAAATTATGATGCAAAGGCACATCAAACAACTGAACACGGCCTTCCATTACATCAAGATATTCATGCAGGAATTTTAAATCCTGGCTCCAGTATTCTGCAATTGTAAAAAATTGTTTTTTAAATTCATGATTAAGACAATCAAGCCATTCTTTATAAAATTTAGCAGAGATATGTTTTACCGCATCCAAGCGAAAACTATCAACGCCTGTTGTTTCTATGTACCACTTGCCCCAATATTCAAGTTCTGCAGTAACCGCCGGGTTACGAAATTCTATATCTGCACCAAGCAAATAATCAAAGTTGCCCATCTCATCTCCAACTACATCATCCCATAAATCGCCGTAATCATTTACTATTTTGTAAATACACTTATCATTGTTTTCAGAACATGCATCAATACCTGTGAATGTTTTAAAATCCCATACAAAATCAGAGTACTTTTTATTGCGGCCGGGAAAGTAATATTTGGTTGAAATTTCTTTGTCTTCAGGTTCGGAAATTATTTTGTTGCGATCATTTGTATCAACCTGGATAACCTTAACCGTTTCTGATTCATCAGCACCGTTTTTATGATTAAGAACAATGTCTGCCATAACACCTATGTTATGTTCATGCAGTTTTTTAATGGCATTTAAATATTCTTCTTTTGTTCCGTACTTGGTTCTTATACTTCCTTTCTGATCAAACTCGCCCAAATCAAAAAGATCATACACATCATACCCAACACCATTTTCGCCGGCTGAAGACTTATAAGCCGGAGGCAGCCAAACCTGTGATATGCCTGCATACTGTAAATGTTCGGCTTGTGCTGCAACTTCGTTCCATAAATTTTTTTCTTTAGGAAAATACCAATGAAAAAACTGAAAAAGTGTTAGTGGCATACCCGGATAAAATTTTTTGAATGAGTATTTATTTTATGGTAAATTTATTTGTCTAAAATCATACCATGCCCCGGTATATATTTTTTAAAACAATTAAATATAATTTGCTATGCTATTTGTTAACTTAACACCCGGCCAGGTTAATGCTTACTCTTATGCATGTGAGAAGCTGCAGCATACATTAAATAAAATGAGCGCTGCACGCATAACATTACAGCAGGCTGCTGCAACAAGCTTTGATGCTGCATTTGCAAAATGTGTTTATTTGTTTATGTTAGAATCGCAACAATTTGAGAATGAAATTAACTCGCAGATTTACTCTTTTAATTGCCTGCCTGCAACGCTGAATGAAGTGCACATTCAGCCTAAAAGAAAAAGATCTTTTTCTGCAAAAAATATGGAAACGCTTTGCAGATACGTTGAAGAAAATTATATAAAATCTTATAAGCGTTTGCTAAAAGATAAGAACCTGAACAGTTCTCTTAAAAATTTAATCAGCAATCATTTGCAGGTACTGCTTTCAAGCTTAACGCAACTGCGTTTGTTTAAAGATGTAAAGCCGTCTTTCAATTAATTAGTAGAATCACTTCCACATAAATAATTAAACGGCATAATATTTTCATTTCAGTTTGTAAATTATTGTCATGAGATCTTTATGGACCGGTTCAATAAGCTTCGGGCTTGTAAATATTCCTATTAAATTATATAGTGCCACTCAAACAAGCAATCTTGATCTTGATATGCTTGATAAAAGAGATCATTCAAACATTCACTTTAAAAGAGTAAATGAAAAAACCGGTAAAGAAGTGCCATGGGAAAATATTGTAAAAGGTTATAAAGTTGATAGTGATTATGTAATTCTTAGCGATGAAGATTTTAAGAAAGCCAGCCCTGAACAAACCAAAACAATTGATATAGCTGAATTTGTAGAAACCGAAGATGTGCCGCCAATTCATTTTGAAACATCCTATTATATAGAGCCTGAAAAAAACGGCAGCAAAGCTTACGTGTTGCTTCGTGATTCATTAATCAAAGCAAAAAAATCTGCATTAGGTACGTTTGTATTACGCAGTAAAGAAAGCCTTTGCCTGCTTGCACCTTCAGACAAAATATTAGTGCTGCATAAAATTCGTTATGCGCAGGAAATAAGAAGTACAGAAGATATTAAAGTTCCCGAAGCCAAGATTAGTAACGCAGAAATACAAATGGCAACAAAGCTTATTGATCAGCTAACAGGCAAGTTTGACATATCAAAATATAAAGACACTTATACTGATACTTTATTAAAATTTATTCAATCAAAAGCGAAAGGCAAAAAGTATACTGCACCTAAGTTGCATGTTGCGCATTCAAACACAAAAGATCTTATGCAGGAACTTAAAGCAAGTTTATCGCAGGTTAAAAAGAAAGCATCTTAGCAAACGCTTACTGCTTCTTTTCAAAAGTTTTTATAAGATCATCCTTAGATACCACTTTTACCTTATCGCCGTTTTTCATTGTTTTACTTACAACATCGTAAGGGCCGGTTACAACCTGATCGCCTGCTTTAATGCCATCTGTAATTTCAATGTTTGTAATATCCTGTACAGAAGTTTTAACCGGCAGCAGCTTTACTTTATTGTCTGGCTGAATTACAAAAACAGCTTCAACAATATCACTGTCACCGTTTGCATTAACTGAAAATGTTTTTGACTTTGTACTGTCTGCCTTTTTAATATCACTATAACTTCTTGTAGTTACTGCATTTAGCGGTACTGATAAAACATTGTTGTGTGTTTGTGTTTGTATATCTGCACTGGCTGTCATTTCCGGCCTGAAAGGAAATGGCTGGCCTTTTACAACAAGATCCTGGTAACCGGAAGGCAACAAACGTATATGCACTTCATAATTTGTAACCGATGTTGATGAATTAGATGAAGAAGAACCTGAACTTGACAGCAATGATGATTCAGGGTTTGCTATCTTATATACAACACCTTTAAATTTACGGTTATTAAAAGCATCTACCTGAACATTTGCTGTATCACCCAGCTTAACTTTTGGTATATCGTTTTCGCCAACATCAACCTGTACTTCAATGCTGCTTAAATCGGCAATGCGCATCATTTCTGTACCCACATTAAAACTGTTACCGGCAACACGCTCACCTTTCTTCACGCTTAATAAACTTACCACGCCATCCATTGGCGCAATTATAGTTGCGCGGCCAACATCTTTGCTTGCTGTTGATAAACCTGCCATTGCATTTTGCACACTTGCCTGGTTTGCTTTTATACCACTTTGCGCAGCAAGGAAATTTGCTTTGGCGGATTGATATGCCTGTTGCGCTGTTTCAAACTCTGATTGTGAAATTACTTTTTGATCAAGCAATGTTTTTTGGCGGTTGTATGCTGCTTCTGTTTGATCTAATGTTGCTTTTAAAGCGCCTAACTGCGCCTGTGCATTAGATACCTGTGCCTGCGATTGCTGCACAACAGCAGCAGCCTGGTCGCGTTGTGATGCATATATATCAGCATAAATTTTTGCAACCACTTCTCCCTTATGAACGGTATCACCTTCAGCTACATTCAATTCAACTATTTCACCTGAAATATCCGGGCTTACTTTTACTTCAACTTCAGGATACACCTTGCCGCTTGCTGTAACCGTTTCTGTAATATTTCTTATTGCTGCTTTTTCTGCAGTAACTTTTATAGCATCATCTGATTTAATAATGCCTGCTTTAGATAATATTATCAGCAATAAAACTATCACTACCAATATGCCGATGATCCATTTTAATCTTTTACTCATAGCGTAAGTTTGTGTTACTTAAATTTAAAACTGTACCGGTCCGCCTTTATAAAACTCAAGCACTTTTATCTTGAATATATAATCATACTTGGCAGAAACCTGGTTAATTTTTGCAGTAAATAAATTTGTTTGAATAGTGATGTAATCTATTGTTGAAAGAATACCGATCTCATATCTTTTAGTAGCCAGGTCATATGCATATTGCTGCGTTTGTGCAGCTTTAGTGCTTGCATTATATTTTGCCAGTGCCGAAACCGTATTACTGTAAGCGGTATAAATATTTTGTTGCAAGGTTAGATTATTAGACCGCGACTGAAGCTTTGAATTTTCAAGATTTAATTCAGCACGTTCATAATTATTGCGCAACTGTCTTCCGTTAAAGATGGGAATGTTTAACTGCAAACCTATTGCCTGGTTAAAATTATCGTTAGCAAGTTGCCTGAAATAATTAGGTTTTTTTACAATGGTGTTACCACCGGGCAAGATAAAAAAATCACCGCCGTTTGTAAAAACTGTATCTGCTGCATATTGTGAAGAATACTCACGGTAGGTACTTCCATAATTAGTGCTTAACTGGCCAAACGCCGATATAGAAGGATACCTTGCGCTTCTTGCACTTTTAACTGCATATTCATTCGCAATAATAAACATGCTGTCTGATTGCTGCTGCGGTTGGTTAGCAAGAGCCAGCTTATAAACATAGCCGGGCTCAAGTTCATTAAGCGGCGGAATAGGAATTTTATCAACATCAGGCGTTGCTACATTAAAAGGTGTTGCTTCATCCAAATTAAGTAAAGCAATCAGTTGAATCCTGTTTTGATCAGCAGTGCCGGCGGCAGATATATAAGTGCTGCTGTCAGTTGCCAGTTGCGCCTCTAATTGGGCCTCATTTAATTCAGGCATGCTTCCGGCATTGACAAGCTTTCTTGTATTTTCAAGCTGCGCGGATGTTTGCCCTATTTGCGCCTTTGCAATATTTGTTTGCTCTATTGATAACAGCGTTTGCAGGTAAGCAGCAGCCACATTCAATGCAATATCATTTCTTGCTTTACCAACGCTTAACTTATACGCTTCTTCGCTTGTTTCAGAAGCAAGAATATTATTTTTTATGCTGAAAAAATTAAATAGTGTAACGCCAGCCTGAACATTATAGGTTTGAAAAAAAATCTTTTGATTGGTAAACTGGTTTGTAGTAGGA
>CAZZXW010000241.1:0-5330 GCA_964658095.1 uncultured Parafilimonas sp.
TTTGGCTTGTAAAGGAATATACTTTACATCTTCATCTTCATTTTTCCATGGTTCATTTTCAAC
The DNA here is from genome assembly GCA_964658095.1 of uncultured Parafilimonas sp. Classification (GTDB taxonomy): domain Bacteria; phylum Bacteroidota; class Bacteroidia; order Chitinophagales; family Chitinophagaceae; genus Parafilimonas. Next base: position 64 of record CAZZXW010000241.1, read on the forward strand.
AGGTAACGGAATTGCATAACCCGGCCCTGTTTTTATAATATAACCTTGCTGCACTTTTTCTTTTTCCTGCACACCAGGTGGCAAGTATAAACCACTTGCTGTTTTTTCATCAGGCTTTGATGGACGAATCAAAACCCGGTCTGCAATAACAATTAATTTTTTAAGCCTGTTATCCTGCGTTAATAGCATGTTCACATATTTGAAGTAAAAATATAAACATTGGTTAAACTACATGGTTGTTTTAAATTTCTTTTAATCAATCTTATCTTTAACTTAAATTAATTAACTAAAAATTTTATTGAAGATTGAATAACAGTTAAATAAAAAAACATGGAAGAAAAAAAATACAAAGCTTTGTTATGTGAGGATGATACAAATCTTGGAATGGTGCTGAAGAATTATCTTGAATTGAATGATTATGATGTAACACTTGAAAGAGATGGCAGGCTTGGGCTTGCAGCGTTTCAACGTGAAAAACATGACATCTGTTTGCTTGACGTAATGATGCCTAACATGGATGGCTTTACATTGGCTGAAGAAATAAGAGACATCGATCCTGATGTGCCGCTTTTCTTTTTGAGTGCAAAGACAATGAAAGAAGATATTGTGCAAGGTTATAAACTTGGCGCTGATGATTATATAACCAAACCATTTGATAGCGAAGTTTTGCTTTTAAAGATAAAAGCCATTCTTAAGCGTAATGAAGAATTGAACAGAGAAAGCGAGAATATTGAGTTTGATCTCGGCCGCTATCATTTCAATCCGAAACTAAGAGAACTTAAGCATGATGGTAAAACGCAAACACTTTCACCAAAAGAAAACGAATTGCTTAAAATGCTTGCTGAACATAAGAATGATCTGTTGCCACGTGAACGAGCATTAAAAAAAATCTGGGGCAGTGATACATATTTTAACGGCAGAAGCATGGATGTATATATTGCAAAGCTGCGCAAGTATTTAAAAGATGATGAGCAGATAGAAATAGTAAACATTCATGGTAACGGCTTCAGGCTTGTTTCTCCATAATGTTATTGATCATACATTAATGAAAGCTTCTTTGATAGGAAGCTTTTTTATTTTATAACTTCTTCAATAACTTTTCCAACACAACCGCTTGGCATTTGAATGTGCAGAAGTGCAGAAAGTGTAGCAGCAATATCGGTCATATAAACTTCACGGTTGGTTTTACCTTGTTTAATTCCCCATCCATACCAAAGTAATGGTATGTGTGCATCATAAGGATTCCAAACTCCATGCGTTGTGCCTTGTGCAGATCCATCAACATAACCAGGCTTTAAAACAAATTGTATTTCTCCGCTGCGTTGCGGGAAATATCCGTTCTGAAACATCTCTTTTTGCTTTGTTGTTACAGGTGCACTATTTATTGCTGATGTGGCAAACACCTGTGCGATCTCCGGCCTTAACTGTGTGTAATCAAGTATAGTTTGAATAACGTTTTGCTGATTTAATTTTAAAGAGTCTATCGCTTCATTATTTAATACAATCTGGTATTCATAAATGCCGCGTACAAGATTTGTAGCATTATATTTTACCTTAATTAACTGGTTTAACGTACTTATAAAATTCGATTCATTTAAAACACCACCAGGCAAATTATGACTCTTTGAAAAACCAGGGCTGTTTGCCACACCATGATCTGCTGTAAGAAAAACCGTATAGTTGTTCTTGCCCACTTGCGCGTCTAAAAAAGAAAAAAAGTTGCCAAGCACGCTATCTAACTTTATATAATCATCTAACTGCTCCCATGAGTCTGGCCCATAAGCATGACCAACGTAATCAGGCGAAGAAAAACTAACTGTTAATAAATCAGTTGAAGCATTCTTACCCAGGTTTTCATTCGTAATAACGTTTTCTGCAAAAGCTTCAAGCAAACTATTACCATAAGGTACTGTTGCAATTTTTGTATAATCTTTTTTTATAAATGAAGTAAGTGTGTAAGGAAATTGTTTTTGATTAGCGCCTAATGGTTGTGCTTCATAAAGTTCATTATCATTTCCTGCATATTGATGATAAATATTTTCAGGTAAACTCAAGTTCCAGTTTAGGTTATACAATGAATCAGTTAAATCTCTTTGGTTGAATTGCTTAACCCATCGTGGCAGCTCGTTCATATAATAAGAACTGGTTATAAAGTTTCCTTTTGCACCATCATACCAATAGGCAGCGTTTGAAGCGTGACCAGACGGAAAAATTGCAGCTCTGTCTTTTATTGAAATGCCAATAACTTTTGATGAAAAATTTGTAGCTATCCTTAACTCATCGCCAACGGTTGTTACAAGTAAATGTTTCGGACTCATTTTACCGGCGCCATCATTAGCTCCAACAGTTGTTGCAGAATCATCATCTGCACAATACACAGATCTTCTTTCAATCTTATCATACCACTCATTGCCAACAATACCGTTTATTGCAGGTACTGAACCTGTGTAAATACAACTGTGGCCGGCGGCGGTTACGGTTGGTGTATAAGGTATCATAGTATTATCGCATGAAAACCCTTGTAACAGCATACGCTTAAAGCCTCCTTTATCTGAAAACAAAGGATAGTAGCGATATAAGTAATCCCATCGCATCTGATCAATTACAATTCCAACCACCAGTTTTGGTCGCTGTACTTCTGTATTTATATTTTGTGTAAAAGCATAAATACTTATCAGCAAAAAAGGCAATGATAAAAACCGTTTGTAAATCATCCAACAAAATAAGGCTGCCTGATGTATAAATCAAGCAGCCTTTAAAATTATTTTTATATTAAATGCTAAGCTTCGTGCTCTGCTAAACTTTCCTGCTCTGTTTTAACTTCTTCAGCGTTATACATTTTTTCATAATACTCATGTGCCATGCGGTTACTGTCAAATTGAAAACGTACATCTCTCATGCCGTTCTTTACTATTTGCCGCCATGTTTCATGGTTATCATAATATAAAGGCAGTATCTGGTTTTCAAGTATATCATATAAATTATTCAGATCAAATACGTCCTGGTCATGCACACTCATAGTATTATAATCTGCCATCTCTGTTACAAAACCGTTATTTCCCTGGTTTATAAATTCAGGTATCCATCCGTCATTCGTTGAAAAATTAACTGCGCCATTCATAGCTGCCGTCATACCACTTGTGCCTGAAGCTTCTCTTGGTACACGAGGATTATTTAACCAAACATCTGCTGCCTGTTTCAATCGTTTGCTCAAGCCCAACTCATAACCAATAACTACAGCTACATTCTTATAATTCTTGCTTAAATTAACAAGGTTATTAAATTGAGTGATTGCAGGATAATCAACAGGATAAGGTTTACCTGCCCAGATTATTTGTACAGGATGCTTCTTGTTTTTAATCAAAGCATTAAAGCGTTCAATATCCCAGGTAAGCATGTCAGCACGCTTATAACCAGCGAAACGCCTTGCCCAAACAATAGTTAATATATTCGGATTAAAAACCTTTCCTGTTTGATCTGCTACAATTTCAAAAGCACGTTTTTTTAAATACCATTTTCTATCATCCATGCGCCAGTCATTGTTATCATCCATGCCTTGATATAATTGCTTATCTGCCCAGTAACGCCAGTTTTGCGCATTGGTTACTGAAGTGATTGGGCAAATACCATCATACTTGCTCCACATTTCTCTTGAAACTTTTCCATGTAACTGTGAAACACCATTTGCAATTTTTGCAAAGCGTAATGCAACAAGTGAATGATTAAACTGGTTATCCTGCAGGCCTGTTAATTTACGCACTTCATCAATACTTAGCCCACAGAAGTAACTCATTTTTTCACATAAATAAATATCATGCTTTTCATTACCTGCTTCTTCCGGAGTATGCGTTGTGAATACAAGATGCTCTTTTAATTTTTCAACGCTTTTGTATTTATTTAATAAATAAAACGCTGAAGAAATGCCATGCGCTTCATTAAGATGATATATATCAGGATTAAAATTTAATTCATCTATCAGCTTTGCACCGCCAATGCCAAGCAACATAAACTGCGCAACTTTTGTTGAAACATTCGCATCATATAAACGATGAGAAATTGTTTGCGAAACATAATCGTTCTCCGGCAAATCAGTACTTAACAAAAATAACGGCGCTGAATTAAAGGTTTCAGGATTTAAGTAATATGCCTTTACCCAAACCGGCACATCATGCACAATAATCTGGAACTTGATATTTGTTTCTTCAAGAAAGCTGTAAATTTTTTCCATCCAGGTAACCTGTAAAGTCTGGTCCTGGTTGCGTGCCTGGTCATAGTAACCATACTTCCATAAAATGCCCACTCCAATCAGGTTTTGTTTTAGCTCGTACGCACTGCGCAAATGCGAACCGGAAAGAAAACCTAAACCACCACTATAAATTTTTAAAGGCTGGTGAACGGCAAATTCCATCGAGAAATAAGCAACCCTTTTTGAATAACGTTCATCTGAAGAATAAGGAACTTTAAAATTTTTAAAATCCATTGCATTTAGTTTTATAAAGCGTTGCAATATAGTGCTTAAAAGATAAAATGTATTTTCTACACAATATGGAAACGCTCATCGTTAGTTTAATTTTCGTGAATGATATTTTTGAGCCGGTAAAATTTTTAAGAGGTTTTTAATTTAACCGGCTTCTTCTTTTTTAAAACAAAATCAATCAAACAATTTATGCCGCGGTAATTGCCGCAATTGCCTTCCTCTTTAACCTTAATATTTACAGCAGATAATTTAAAACGAATTACACAAGGGTCACCACTTTCCTGGTAAACTGCATTTGTTGCATCCGTTAAATGCATCTCTCCTTTTAACTCACCTGTACAATCTTTCCCTTTTTCAAAATGCATATAAAAAATATATGCCTGTGCATTTTTGCCATCTCTTACTGAAATAAAATTTTTCTTATCTATTATATAATCACCGCTAAACTTATTTAAAGATGCAAACGTATCAACAGGATTAATTATTTCATTTTGCCTTGTTGAATCTTCATTAGAATCATTTAATACTTCAGCAAAAGCGTTTGTTGCTGCAGAATAGGAGAAACCGTTTCTGCTATATAATGCTTCTTTGCTGGCATCTTTTTTATTACGTTTTATAATAAAGGTTGGTTCGTTGGTTATAGAAACGCTGTAATCATAATCGTTGTTGCTGTTGTTATTTAATAACGATAATGCTGTTTTGTAATGATGTTTATCATCAAGCACAAAAACAACAAGCTTATCTATTTTGGGTGATGTAAAATCAGTAATTAGATAATCGGTTTCTTTTG
>CAZZXW010000242.1:0-5294 GCA_964658095.1 uncultured Parafilimonas sp.
AAACCGAAAATCAAACCAAACATTGCAGTTATCCATGTAGGTAATGGTGGTTTTTCATAACGCGGCATGCCATTAAGCGTTGTAAAAATCCAATGGCCGTTGTGCGCCATTTCTCGTGCAGTTATCAGATTACGCGCTTCCATAATGTTGGTCTGTATCAAACCCAAATGCGGCAACAGCATTAATAAAGAAACAAGCATCAATAAAGCAAGCGGGTACTTTTTCACAATGCTTATCATGTATGTTTTTTAATGATGATGATGTTGCGCGTATAAACTACAAAGCCAACAAAATGACCGGCTAATAAAACGGGATCTTTTCTGAAAACAGCATACACAAGTATAAGCAAAGAACCTGAAAGGCTGATAACCCAAAAGCCAAGCGGCAACTGCGATTCTTTTATTCGTTCTGAATAAATCCATTGATAAATAAAGCGGAAAGTAAACAGTGTTTGAGAAATAATGCCGAGCCATAACAGCCATAACGGAATGTGCTCATTATGAAAAAGCAGTTGCCGGTCTGCGAGGCCATTATGATAACCATACCAAAGAATAATCAACGGAAAAACATAGATAAAGATGCGCAGTGGCAGCGCGATTTTTTTCCATTGATGCTGAAGCTGAATGTTTCTTATATAGATATAATAAGTTATAGTTTGGCCAAGCATAATGGCAAAATCGTTTCTCAAATAACCATACACGAAAAGAAGGAAAGACGCCAGCAGACTAAACTCCCAAAACAAAACCGGCGTAAGAATTTTTTTATGTTTTTCAGATAACAGCCATTGCAAAATAAGCCTGCTTGAAAACAATATTTGCGCAATTGCACCAATGCTGATTACAAGCCAGCTTTTCATAATTTATATTCAGCTACTGTGTAATTGATATGTTTTCTTTTCATCCAGAGATAAGCAAAGCAGTCGCTTAAAGGCCCGGCTAACCTGTTCCATAAATGAAACTTTGATTTGCCTGCAATTCTTGGATAGGCTTTAACCGGTATTTGTATAATCTTTCCTTTTTGTAATAAAATCATCGCAGGTAAAAAACGATGCAAGCCATTGAACATCGGAATTTTTTTTGCCTTATCTGCTTTAATTATTTTTAAAGGGCAACCTGTATCATCCATGCCATCATGCGTAAAACTTCTTCTTATGCTGTTGGCAATGGTAGATGACATGTTTTTTGTAAATGAATCTTTCCTGCCTGTTCTTACGCCGGTTACCAGGTCATATTCTTCGCAGTAGTCCGCAAGTATATTAAAATCTTCTGGCGTGGTTTGCAGGTCTGCATCAATATAACCAATCCATTTTGTATCCGCATAATCAAAGCCTGCTTTTATAGCTGTGCTTAAGCCATAATTTTTATCGAAAGAAATATAACTGAACAACGGATTTGCCGCATGTATATCACGTATAATTTGCAGGCTGTTATCTATTGAACCATCATTTATAAATAAAACCTGTGAGCTAAGTTTTGCTATCCGAAAATATTTTTCAAATACTTCCTGCACCCGCAAAAGATTTTTTTCTTCATTATAAACAGGAATAATAATAGTAAGCACTGCACTCATTTGTTAGTAAAAATTTCAGTGCGAAAATAGATTAGCAATTTTGTTTCAAACATTAAACAGGTACTAAAATTAATTAATGAAAATTGGCATTGTATTTATTTTATGCTTACATCATGAATACTATTAACTTAAGACATTAAATTAGAACCGGGAAACTAAAATTCGATATTAATCGTTTAAAAATAATAAACCAAGATGTACCTGAAAATACAAAACCTCTTTTTTACTATATTGATTATTTGCTTGTTTAACGCGGGTGCGAATGCGCAATTCGGCATCCAGGTAAATACAGGCCTGATGAATTATGGGGGAGATTTGCAACGTAGCCCATTTACCTTTAAAGAATCGCGGCTAACCGCAGGTGGTTCGTTGTTATATAGCTTTCACAATTTTGTGTTGCGCGGGTCATTAACTGCCGGTGGCATACAGGCAGATGATGCAAAAACAAAAGTGTATGCTGCAAGAAATTTGAGTTTTAAATCATCAATTAAAGAAATTAGTGGCTGCCTTGAATACGATATAAAGTTGCACGAAGAAAGCAAGTTTATTCCTTATATTTTTGCAGGCATTGGGTATTTTCATTTTAATCCTTATACGTATTACAATTCCAAGAAAGTTTATTTGCAACCTTTAGGCACAGAAGGCCAAGGCTTATCTATTTATCCAAACAAAAAACCGTATTCTTTAACACAGCATAACTTTCCTTTGGGACTTGGTGTAAAGTATAAACTTTCCGATAACTGGTTAGTTGGTTTAGAGTTTAATACAAGACTAATTTTTACTGATTATCTTGATGATGTAAGTAACAAATATCCTGATGAAAAAACTTTATTTAAAGAGCGTGGTCAACTTGCAGTAGATCTCTCTTTTCGTGGTAATGAAGTTGATCCGGCAGCAACTTTTCCATCATCTTCCAAACTAAGAGGTAATCCAAAACAGAATGATAATTTTTATACATCGGTTGTAACGCTTACTTATATGTTTCCTGAACCTGGTTTTAACAGCGCATCCGGCCATGGCAGGCACGCAGCTTCAATCAATTGCCCAAAAAAAGTTCATTAAACTGCAACTATAATTGTTTTTATATGTTTGCTCAACATGTACTATCGTTCACTTGAAGATTGTTTATTGCATCTTGAAAAGAATGGACATCTTGTAAGAATAAAAGAACAGGTTGATCCATATCTTGAAATGGCAGCAATACATTTACGTGTGCATGAAGCCGGTGGCCCCGCTTTGTTGTTTGAAAATATAAAAGATTGTAAGTATCGTGCTGCATCAAATATTTTTGGTACGCTTGAAAGAAGCAAGTTGATCTTCTCAGATCGTTTACAATTAATTCAACACTTGGTTCAATTAAGAAATAATCCTTCATCAGCATTTAAGCGTCCTCTAAAATCTTTACGAGCGGGATTGCAAGCATTAAAACTATTGCCTTTAAAAAATCCATCTACAAAACCTGTTCTTACTAATGAAATTAATATAACAGATGTGCCACTTATTCATCATTGGCCAAAAGATGGGGGTGCTTTTGTTACGCTGCCACAAGTTTATACTGAAGATGTTGAGCAGCCGGGTGTACAACATTCGAATCTTGGTATGTATCGCATTCAGTTAACGGGCAATGATTATAAACTGAATGAAGAAGTTGGTTTGCATTACCAGTTGCATCGTGGTATTGGTGTGCATCAAACAAAAGCCAATGTATTGAACGAGCCTTTAAAAGTAAGTGTGTTTGTTGGCGGTCCGCCGGCACATTCATTGGCTGCAGTTATGCCTTTGCCCGAAGGTATAAGTGAATTAACTTTTGCAGGCTTGTTAAGCGGTAGAAGATTCAGGTATATTTATAAAGATGGATTTTGTATAAGTACCGATGCGGATTTTGTGATAACAGGCGAAGTGTATAAAAATGAAAATAAGCCTGAAGGCCCGTTTGGTGATCATCTTGGTTATTACAGTTTGAAGCATAATTTTCCGTTGATGCATGTACATAAAGTATATGCAAAAAAAAATGCGATCTGGCCGTTTACAGTTGTGGGCAGGCCGCCGCAGGAAGACACTGCTTTTGGTGCATTGATACATGAGATAACTGGCGATTTATTATCAAAAGAAATTCCCGGTTTAAAAAAAATAAATGCGGTTGATGCTGCAGGTGTGCACCCATTATTACTTGCTGTTGGCAGCGAAAGATACACGCCTTATGCAGTAACCAAACAACCTGCAGAACTCTTAACTATTGCAAACCGCATTTTGGGTACAGGCCAGTTAAGCCTTGCAAAATTTTTATTTATTACGGCTGATGAAACGCAAATTATTTCAACAAAAAATATTCAGCAGTACTTTGATTTTTTATTAAGACGAATACATCTTAAACGCGATATTCATTTTTACACCAACACAACCATTGATACTTTAGATTATTCAGGCACATCATTAAATGAAGGAAGCAAAGTTGTGTTTGCAGCTTACGGAGATGTGTTGCGCAATTTATGTATTGAAATAAATGAAAGTTTTACATCATTAAAACATATTGAAGATGTAAAATTAATAATGCCAGGTATTATTTGTGTTCAAACAAAAAAATACACAACCAAACAAAATGCTGATGCGGAAATAAATGATTTAAAAGATCAGCTCAAACAAAATACTGAGGCATTAAAAGATTGCCCGTTAATTATTGTTTGTGATGATGCTGCTTTTACATCTGCTACTTTAAATAATTTTTTATGGATAACATTCACACGTTGTAATCCATCGCATGATATTGATGGTGTAAATAGTTTTTATGAAAACAAACATTGGGGTTGCGATAATTTAATTATTGATGCGCGCATCAAGCCGCACCATGCACCAGTACTTGAAAAAGATGTTCAAACAGAAAAAAATATTGATCGCTTTTTTAATAAAGGTTGCAGTTTATATAATGTGCTTAAATAAGTTTAAAACCTTTCAAGCGACGAAAAGAAAAAGTTCCCTTCTATAACAGCATTCTCATCGCTGTCACTGCCATGTACAGCATTTTCACCAACAGATGCGGCGAAATCTTTTCTTATTGTTCCTTCATCTGCCTGTGCAGGATTTGTAGCGCCGATCAGTTTCCTGAAATCTGCAACAGCATTGTCTTTCTCAAGTATAGCGGCCACAATTGGTCCGCTGCTCATAAACTCAACCAGCTCTCCATAAAAAGGCCTTGCTTTATGAATTGCATAAAACTCGCCGGCTTTTTCAGCAGACAATTTTGTCCATTTCATTGCTTTAATGCCAAAGCCTGCTTTAATAATGCGGTCAATAATTGCACCCGTATAACCTTTGCCGGTTGCATCAGGCTTTATCATGGTAAAAGTAATGTTGCTCATAATTTTAAAATTGCGCAAAAGTAAGCCGTGTTACAAATTCAAGTTCTTATAAACATCTTAAATTTAAATTTCATTTGAACGAATGCTTTTAAAACTGCAATTTTGCCGCCTTTATGCAGTCAATTGAGCATCTTTATCCGTTATTGCAGCAGCAAAGAAATGTAGTTATAACTATGCATCAGAAGCCCGATGGCGATGCAATGGGTTCAGCATTGGCGATGTTTCATTTTTTAAAATCGCTCAATCATAATGTGATGGTTATTTCACCTACCAACTGGGCAAAATTTTTAAACTGGATGCCCGGCTGTAATGAAGTAATTGATTTTGAACTGCACACTGAAAAATGTAAAGCATTATTAATTGCTGCTG
>CAZZXW010000243.1:0-5273 GCA_964658095.1 uncultured Parafilimonas sp.
ATGCGTCTGGGGCTTGCACCGTTGAACTTACTGACCCAATAAAAGTTAATGATTTTAAATTGTTGTTATCTGGAGCCAGCACCCTTAAAGGAGAAGTTAAAGGCGATAATATAGGTTTTGATTTAAGCGGCGCATCAACAGCGAGGTTAAGTTTATCAGGTACGTCGCTGGTATTTTCAGAAACCGGCGCCAGTACATTTAAAGGTAATGTTGCTTTTACCAAAACAAGTTTTGATATCAATGGCGCATCAACAATGGATGTTGATGGAAGTACTACTGATTTAACTGTAAGTGCCAGTGGCGCGAGTAACTTCAGAGGCAGCGATCTTCAGGCCGTAAACTGTACAGTGGAAGCAACCGGCGCTTCTTCTGCAAATATTAATGTAAGTAAACAAATTGATGCTACGGCAAGTGGCGCCAGCAGCATTCATTACAGCGGCGATGCATCATTATCAAAAGTTGATGTAAGCGGAAGTTCGACTGTAAAAAAGAGAAGTTAAATAAATTAAACTAAGTTTTGCCCTAAAGCTGCGTTACCTTATCTTTGCCGTCCACAAGCGATAAAAATAAAAATTATATATCGCGAGGTAGAGCAGCGGTAGCTCGTCGGGCTCATAACCCGAAGGTCATAGGTTCGATCCCTATCCTCGCAACAAGAATAGAAGCCTCCTTTGAGGCTTTTGTTTTTTTTAACCTCCTTCAGGAAGATTAAAATAATTAATGAAAGCAGGTTTTGTAAACATATTTGGTAAACCTAATGCGGGTAAAAGCACCTTGCTGAATGCTTTGATGGAAGAGAAGCTGGCTATCGTTTCATCGAAAGTGCAAACTACAAGGCATCGCATAAAAGCATTTCTTACAAAGCCAAATGAATACCAGGTAATTTTTTCTGATACACCTGGTATCATCGAACCAAAATATAAATTACATGAGCGCATGATGCAAAGTGTAAAGAGCGCTTTGGAAGATGCTGATGTTGCTTTATTAATGGTAGATGCCACAAAAAATATTGAAGAAGATGTTCAGATATTTCAACAGCTTAACTTAAATGTGCCTTGCATTTTGGTGTTAAACAAAACGGATAAAGTAAAGCATGATAAACTCGAAGAAATAAAATCATTACTTGATAAATCATACAAACACATAGTTACAATTTCTGCATTAACGCATAAAAATATAAACGCACTTTTATCAGCGATTATAGAATTACTGCCTGAAGGCGAACCTTTTTATAATGAAGATGAACTTACCGATCTGCCCACAAAATTTTTTGTTAGTGAAATGATCCGTGAAAAAATTTATGAATTATTCAGTGAAGAAATCCCTTATCAAACCGCAGTAATTATAAATGAGTTTAAAGAAAAAGAATCGTTGATAAAAATTCAGGCTGATGTTATTGTGCAGGGTGAAAGCCAGAAAGCAATATTGTTAGGTGAAAGCGGAAAAATGATTAAGCAACTTGGAACATCAGCAAGAATAGAAATAGAAAAATTCCTTCAGCAAAAAGTATTTTTGCAATTGTTTATTAAGGTTAAACCCAAGTGGAGAGATAACGATTTACAATTAAAAGAATACGGTTATTAGCTAACAGCTAACAGCCAAAGGCTAAAACATTATGAGTTTTACAGTAGCAATAACGGGCAGGCCAAATGTTGGCAAAAGCACTTTGTTTAATCGTTTATTAGAACAACGTAAAGCAATAGTTGATAATATCAGCGGTGTTACAAGAGACAGGCAATATGGAATTGCAGACTGGAATGGCAAAACGTTTAATGTGATTGACACCGGCGGTTTTGTGCCAGATACGGAAGATATTTTTGAAACAGAAATCCGTAAGCAGGTGCGCATTGCAATTGATGAAGCAAACGCTGTGATTTTTATGACCGATGTTGCTACTGGTATAACCACGCTTGATGAAAGCATGAGTGAATTGTTGCGCCGATCAACTAAACCTGTTTTTCTTGTCGTAAATAAAGTTGATAATAACGAACGGCAATTGGATGCAACTGAATTTTACAGTCTTGGATTTGAAAATATTTTTTTCTTAAGCAGTATGACCGGCAGCGGAACAGGCGAATTGCTTGATGCGCTTACAGTATTAATGCCTGAAGAAAAAACAGATGAAGATTCAAATAATGCAATCCCAAAATTTGCTATTATCGGCCAGCCAAATGTTGGTAAATCTTCTTTGCTGAATGCATTGGTTGGTGCAGAAAGAACTATTGTAAGCGACATTGCCGGAACAACCCGTGATACAATTCACACACATTATAATTTGTTTCAAAAAGATTTTGTGTTGATTGATACAGCTGGCTTGCGCAAGAAAAGTAAAGAGAAAGATGACCTTGAATTTTATTCTGTAATACGTGCTATACGTGCTGTGGATGAAGCCGATGTTTGCCTGTTGCTGATTGACGCTGAGAAAGGAATAAGTGGGCAGGATGTAAACATATTTTCACTGGCTGCAAGAAAAGGAAAAGGCATTGTGTTGCTTGTAAATAAATGGGATTTGGTTGAAAAAGCAACCAACACATCAAAAGAGTATGAGCAGAAATTAAAAGAAAAGATTGCACCATTTACTGATGTACCTGTTGTATTTATTTCAGCTAAAGAAAAAACAAGAATTTTTAAAGCGATGGAAATTGCCTTGCAGGTTTATGACAGCCGCAAACGGCATATATCAACAAGTAAATTAAATCAAATAATGCTTAAAGCTGTTGAGGCTTATCATGCGCCGGTGGTGCGTGGGCACACAGTAAAAATTAAATACATTACACAATTGCCCACTGCTGTTCCAAGCTTTGCTTTTTTTACCAATTATCCGGATGATATTAAAACGCCTTATAAAAATTATTTGGAAAATCAATTGCGTTCTTCATTTGATTTTAAGGGTGTGCCTGTAAGAATTTTTTTCAGAAAAAAATGATTTATAAGAGCTTTGCAAAATTGTTAACCTATCAAGTTCTTATCAGCTTTACCATCCCAATCGTTTAATAAGTAATTTTGCCTGATAGTTGAAATTACCATAACATTAGTAATATAGTTTACATAAATTGGTCAAAGAGCGATAACAATATTTAAGTAAAAGCATGAGCCAGACAAGGCAAATATTTCAAACAGAATCTAAATTACGCTGGAGGAGTTTTCAATGGATTGGAAGATTCATTGTGGCTGCATTACTGTTAATGATACCTGTTGTTATAATTACATTATCAAGAGGATTGGCGCCAACACTGCCGTTGTTATCAAGCGGCGTTGATAGTATCAATCATCTTGCTCACCCGGTTACACCAATAACATTTACACACAAGGAATTAAGAAAGTATAAAGGCTTCAATGCTTTTTTAATTGCCCGGCAAAAAAACGATTCACTAAGGCATAATGTTCCGAGGATAAGCACACAACGAATAAGGGCCGCTTTTTATGTTGATTGGGATCCGCAGGCATTTTTTTCATTGCAAAAAAATGTAAGTAAACTTAACATGGTTGTGCCGGAATGGTTTTTCATAAATCCGTTGACTGATACATTACAACCTAATATTGATACTGCTGCTTTGAGTTTGATGAGGAAAAATCATATTACTATTATCCCGCTTATCAATAACATCAACATATTAAAACAAGATGGTGACGGCGATTTTGATGGTGCAATTATTCACAGGATATTAAATAATCCGCAAAAGAAACAAAGGCTTATACAAGACATTGCAAAGTATTTGAAACTATATAATCTCCAGGGAATAAATATTGACTTTGAAGAATTACAGGAAAAAACAGATGAACCTTTAATTGCTTTTCAAAAAGAACTTTATACAACGCTGCATAGCCAGGGAGATATTGTAACGCAGGATGTTGTTCCTTCAGATGAAGATTATAATGTAAAGGATTTATCTTCTTACAACGATTATATTTTTTTAATGGCTTACGATGAACATTACAGCACAAGTGTTCCTGGCCCTGTAAGCAGCCAGAAATGGATTGAAAAAACATTGGATGAAGCGGCAAAAGATATTCCATCAGAAAAAATAATTTTAAGTATCGCAGGTTATGGTTACGATTGGCCGGAAGGAGATGAGGCTAAAAGTATTACCTATCAGGAGGCAATTGCTAATGCCAAACAGGTTAAGGCTGCTATTAATTTTAATAACGATAATTACAATGCTGATTATACTTATAAAGATGCTGATAGCATAACACACCAGGTATATTTTACTGATGCTGCAACCAATTTTAATATCGTAAGGTTTGCTGATGAATATGGAACTGCAGGAACAGCGCTTTGGCGCATGGGCAGTGAAGATGAACGCCTGTGGACATTTTATAACCGCAATCTTGATAACAATAGTTTAAAGCAAAAACCTTTCAACTTTCGATTGCTGGAAGATGTAAACACACCTACAGGAACTCCTGATTATATTGGTGATGGTGAAGTGCTAAGCGTAATAACTGCACCAGAACCTGGCAAAATAAAAATAGAAGAAGATTCTGTTGAAGGAACCGTAGCAGAAGAACACTATTTGCAGTTAGCAACTAATTATGTTATAAAAAAATATGGCAATGTAAAAAACCAGGTTGTATTAACTTTTGATGATGGCCCCGATCCAACCTATACTCCGCAGATATTAAATATTCTGCAAAAAGAAAAAGTACCTGCTTCGTTTTTCGTTGTTGGTGTTCAGGCAGAAAATAATCTACCGCTATTAAAAAAGATTTATGAAGATGGTTATGAAATAGGTAACCACACCTTTACACATCCAAATATTGCTGCAGTAAGTGCAGACCGTGCGGTAAATGAAATTGAAACAACGCGTTTGCTTATCGAAGCAATCACTGGCAGAAGCACTGTGCTTTTCAGGGCGCCATACAATGCAGATGCAGAACCATCAACCGAAGCAGAATTACGGCCAATCGCTATAAGCAAAGAAAAAAATTATTATACAGTTGGTGAAAGTATAGATCCTGAAGATTGGGAAAAAGGTGTTACGGCAGATAGTATTTATTATAGGGTTATCAGCCAGTATGAACACAATCCGGAAAAAGGAATTATATTATTTCATGATGCCGGCGGCAACCGCGAAGCCACGGTTGAAGCACTGCCACGCATCATTCATTATTTCAAAAGTCATGGTGTAAAAATTATTACAATAGCACAGTTGTTACATACAACTAAAGATGTTGTAATGCCTGTATCAAGTGGTTCGCTTATGTATTTGAACAGCAGTATTGCTACGTTTGGATATTGGCTGATTTATTTTGTTGTAGCGGCGTTTTGG
>CAZZXW010000244.1:0-5269 GCA_964658095.1 uncultured Parafilimonas sp.
GCAACAATACTATCTCATTTAAATTTTTATTTTGATGCAGATGTTTTAACACAGATGTTGATGATGGTTCACCATAACGCATTACCAGTTTAACAGGTTCTTCAAAGTTTTTCTGTACAGCAGCCTGCAGTTGATTACTGATAATAATTAATGGTGCGCCTTCATCAGCCCAAACAGATTTATATGCTTCGGCAGATTTACTTGTTCTGAACGGAACAATAATTCCCTTTACCAATAAACTTCTTACTAAATAGGGCTTATCAATCACACGCTCATCCATTAAAAATTGTGTGAGATACGTTTTTACATCTTTATGCTTTGTTGATTTTGGAGAGCCAAGGTTCATTAAAATAAAAGCTTTATTGCCTGCATACATAATTGCAAAAGTATATTGGCTGCTGCATTTAATTTCTTATTAAGAAGTGAAGTATAAACATGACACGACTATGACAAATAACTTACTGAACTATTTATTTTGAAGAAAATGCCAGACTACCTTTGCGCCATACAATGATTACGAAAAGTTTTTATGTTGCCGGTATAAATTATAAAAAAGCTGAAGCAGAAACCCGCGGTTTGTTTGCTTTAAACAATGAAAATCATGTTCGTTTATTAGCCGCAGCTTCTTTGTTTGGCATTAATGAAGTTTTTGTGCTTTCCACCTGTAACCGCACAGAAATTTATGGCTTTGCTGATGCAGCCGATGAGCTGGTTAACCTTTTATGTGCGCATACAAACGGAAGCATTGAGCACTTTACAAAATCAGCTTATATAAAAATAAATGCAGAAGCAGTTGAACATTTATTTAATGTAGGCGCCGGCCTTGATTCGCAGATTTTGGGTGATTATGAAATTGTGGGCCAGTTAAAAGCGGCAGTAAAATTATCCAAACAATATAATTGTGTGGGCGCTTATACAGAACGCCTTGTGAATGCTGTTTTGCAGGCTTCAAAAGCAATAAAAAATAATACTCAATTAAGCTGCGGCACTGTTTCAGTTGCATTTGCAGCAATGCAGTTTATACGCTCGTCTTTTAAAAACATCAGTGATAAAAAAATTCTTTTATTAGGTGTTGGAAAGATTGGCCGCAATGCATGTAAGAACCTGGTTGATTACCTGAACACTAAAAATATAACGCTCATAAACCGTTCTTATGAAAAAGCGGCTGCACTTGCAAATGAGCTTGGTTTAAAAGTAGCAACTATAAACAATTTGCAAACTGAAGTTGACGAGGCAGATATAATATTGCTTGCAACAAATGCAGCTTCGCCTGTGCTGCTTCAATCGCATTTTAGCAATGAAAAAGAAAGGCTAATCATTGATCTTTCTGTGCCCTGCAATGTTGAAGAATCTGTTTTTGCATTGCCTTTTATTAAGTTTATAAATGTTGATGCACTGTCTAAATTAAAAGATAAAACTTTAAGCAAGAGACAGGCAGAAGTTCCAAAGGCAAAAGCTATTATAGCTGTTATTATGCAGGAGTTTTATAACTGGCAACAAACACGCAATCATGTGCCAATGCTTACATCATTAAAAGGCAGGCTTAAAGAAATTCATTCCTCAGTTAACATGCATCCTGATGCTGTTAACACTCCTGAAACAGTTGATATAAAAATTCAAAAAGTGTTGAATGAAACGGCGGGAAAAATAAAAACCGGAAATCTTAAAGGTTGCTTTTATATAGAAGCGATCAATGATTTTATCTGTGCTTCTTAATAATGCATAATGTAATACGGATAGGAACAAGAGATAGCCAGTTGGCTGTTTGGCAGGCAACGCAGGTACAGTATTTATTACATCAGCAAAATTTAAAATCAGAATTAATTTTTATTAAAAGCGATGGCGATAAAGATTTAATAACGCCTTTATATGCGCTTGGTGTGCAGGGAATTTTTACAAAAACTTTGGATGCTGCTTTGCTTAATAACCGCATAGATGTTGCTGTACATTCAATGAAGGATGTGCCCACGCAATTAGCACAAGGCATTCAACAGGCAGCGGTTTTAAAGCGAGGAAACTGGAAAGATATTTTGGTTATTAAAGATGCGATATCAAATATCGGATGTCAGGAAACACAAATTCCGAATTCCGAATTTCTTGTCGCTACCAGTTCTGTTCGCCGCATCGCACAATGGCTGCATCGTTATCCGAATCATAAAATAGAAAACTTGCGTGGCAACGTTAATACACGTTTACAAAAGTTGAAAGAAAGCAATTGGAACGGTGCCATTTTTGCTGCTACAGGTTTGGAAAGAATCGAGCTTCGCCCTGAGAATTCAATTGATTTGGATTGGATGTTGCCGGCACCATCACAAGGGGCAATAATGATTGTATGTAGAGAAGATGATGATAAAACATTTGAAGTTTGTAATATGTTTAATGACGAGGCAACATCTTTATGTACAAAAATTGAAAAAGATTTTTTACACGTATTAATGGGTGGATGTTCAACACCGGTTGCTGCTTTAGCCGAAATAAAAAATGAGATTATACAATTTAAAGGCAATGTATTATCTGTTGATGGAAAAGAAAAAGTTGAAGTAAGCAAAACTGTTCCTATAAATCAGGCTCCTGATTTAGGAAAAATCGCAGCAAAAGAATTATTAAATAACGGTGGTGAAAAAATTGTTGAAGCAATTCGCAATGCAAAAATTTAAAGCACAGATATTATCAACAAGGCCAATAAGTAATGCGCTTATACAACAAGCTGCTGAAGAAAACATTTTGATTGATGTAATCTCTTTTATTGAAACAGAAGCCATAGATTCAATTGATGTGCATGAAGAAATTAAAAGTACTTTAATACAATCCGCTGTTGTAATTTTTACAAGCATGAATGCGGTTGAAGCTGTTGCTGCACACGTTGATGAGTATAAGCCCGACTGGACGATTTATTGCATAGGTAATACCACGAAAAAACTGGTTACAGAATATTTTGGCGAAGAGTTGATAGCTTCAACTGCAGACGATGCCACAGCATTGGCAAATGAAATTATAGAAGATGGTATAACAGATGAAGTACTGTTTTTTTGTGGTAATAAACGCCGCAATGAGTTGCCATCTTTATTAAATGAACATGATATTACTGTAAATGAAATTGAAGTATATCAAACAAATATAATCTATCATACAATTAAGAAAAATTATGATGGTATTTTATTTTTTAGTCCAAGTGCAGCGGAGAGTTTTTTTTCTACCAATAAATTAAATGAAAAAACAATTTTGTTTGCTATTGGTAACACAACATTAGCTGAATTAAAAAAATACACACATAACAAAATCATTATTGCAGATGAACCGGATAAAAATGACCTTGTTGAAAAGGCAATAGAATATTTTTCACGATGAATAAATTAAAGAACGATTTATTATTAAAAGCACTGCGCAAAGAAAAAGTTGAACGTCCGCCGGTTTGGATGATGCGGCAGGCAGGAAGATATTTACCTGACTACATTAAACTGCGTGAGAAATATGATTTCTTTACACGTGTGCAAACACCAGAACTAGCAACAGAAATTACGTTACAACCGGTTCATCAGATTGGTGTTGATGCAGCTATAATTTTTTCAGATATTTTAGTAATTCCGCAGGCAATGGGTTTGGAAGTTTTAATGGAAGAAGGCAAAGGCCCATCACTTCCTGAAACAATCAAAACACAGCATGATGTTGACGCATTAAACACAGCAAATGTTGCTGATCATTTAAAATATGTTTGTGATGCATTATCACTCACAAAAAAAGAATTAAATGGCTGCGTTCCGTTAATTGGTTTTGCCGGTGCACCATGGACAATTCTTTGTTACATGATTGAAGGTAAAGGCAGCAAAACTTGGGACAAAGCAAAACAGTTTGCATACACTCAACCTCAACTCACACATCAACTCTTGCAAAAAATCACTACCATCACAATTGATTATTTAAAAGCGCAAATAAAAGCAGGAGCAGATTGTGTGCAGGTGTTTGATAGCTGGGCAGGAAGTTTATCACCGGAAGATTTTAAAATATTTGCACAACCATACTTATTACAAATTGCAGATGCATTAGAAAATGAGGCGCCTGTTATTTTATTTCCAAAAGGTAGCTGGTATGCATTAAAAGATTTAAGTGAAAGCAACGCTTCGGGCATTGGTGTTGACTGGACAATATCACCAAAATTTGCAAGAGATTTAACCAGCAACAACATAACACTGCAAGGCAACTTTGATCCTGCAAAATTATTAGCGCCCATTCCTCAAATTAAAAAATGGGTGCATGAAATGATTGATGCATTTGGCATGCAGAATTACATTACAAATCTTGGTCATGGTATAACGCCTAATATTCCTGTTGATCATGCAAAAGCTTTTGTTGATGCGGTTAAGGAATATAAATATGAATCTTAATGTTGAACACAAAAAAACATAAAACTTCAACAAAAGAATTCCGTCAGCAATGGATTGAATTTATTTATAATCTTCAGGATAAAATTTGCAAAGCACTTGAAGATGTTGATGGCAAAGCAAAGTTTAGTAAAGAAGCATGGACACGCAAGCCAGATAAAAAAGGTGGTGGTGGTTTAACAAGAGTTATTCAGTATGGAAATGTTTTTGAAAAAGGTGGCGTAAATACTTCTGTTGTGTTTGGAAAGCTAAGTCGCAAAATGCGTGAAGTGTTGCACATTCCTTTATCTGCGCCACCAGCAACATGGTTTGCTGCAGGTATTAGTTTAGTTATTCATCCAATCAATCCTTTCGTTCCAACCATACATTTTAATTATCGCATGTTTGAATTGTATGATAAAGATGGAATGTTCTATGATCGCTGGTTTGGCGGCGGCACAGATCTAACACCATATTATTTGTTTGATGAAGATGCGGTTCATTTTCATTTAACTTATAAAAAAGCATGTGATCAATTTGATGAAAAATTGTATCCTTTATTCAAATATAATTGCGATGAATATTTCGTGAATACGCATCGAAATAATGAACGCAGAGGTATTGGCGGTATTTTTTACGATCATAAAAAAGAAGAAGAAAATCACAATTCAAATTTTTGGTTTGGATTAGCGCAAGCTTGTGGCAACGCATTTATAAATGCATACATTTCAATCGTTGAAAAAAGAAAAGATTCAATATTCAATGATCGACATAAATTTTGGCAGGAAATAAGAAGAGGCCGTTATGTTGAGTTTAATTTGATTCATGATAAGGGAACTTTATTTGGGTTAAAAACAAATGGCAGAACAGAAAGTATATTAATGAGCTTGCCACCAACAGTTCGGTTTGAA
>CAZZXW010000245.1:0-5253 GCA_964658095.1 uncultured Parafilimonas sp.
CATTATTGAAGAACCCGGCTCATTATCAGGAATAAAAATTTCTCCAATACCACTACGCGGACCAGATGACAGAATACGTACATCATTTGCAATTTTCATTAAACTAACTGCAACGGTTTTTAAAGCGCCATGCGCTTCAACAATGGCATCATGCGCAGCAAGGCTTTCAAATTTATTTTCTGCGGTGACGAAAGGAAGGCCGGTTAATTCTGCAATTTTTTTTGCTACCAGCTCTGCATAGCCTTTTGGTGTATTGATGCCGGTGCCAACAGCTGTTCCTCCTAAAGCCAGTTCACTTAAATGAGGCAATGTATTTTTAATTGCTTTTAACCCGTGGTCTAACTGCGAAACATAACCACTGAATTCCTGCCCAAGTGTAAGCGGCGTTGCATCCATAAAATGTGTACGGCCAATTTTAACTACCTGCATAAAAGCTTCGCTCTTTTCTTTCAAAGTATCACGCAGTTTTTCTAAGCCGGGAATTGTTGTTTCAACCAGCATTTTATATGCAGCAATATGCATAGCCGTTGGAAAGGTATCGTTGGATGATTGCGATTTATTTACATCATCATTTGGATGTAAAAACTTTTCTTTATCTATTAGCGCGCCACCATGTAGCACATGGGCACGGTATGCTATCACTTCATTTATATTCATATTGCTTTGTGTGCCGCTGCCCGTTTGCCAAACCACCAACGGAAATTGATCATCTAACTTACCTTCTAAAATTTCATTACAAACATTGGCTATTGCATCACGTTTTTCATCTGGCAAAACACCTAACTCATTATTAGCAAGCGCAGCTGCATTTTTTAAAAAAGCAAATGCATAAATTATAGGCATCGGCATTTTATTAATGTCTTGCGCTATCTTAAAATTTTCAATGCTGCGTTGCGTTTGCGCACCCCAATAAACATTGGAAGGCACTTTTACTTCGCCCATTGTATCTTTTTCAATACGGTAATCCATACAGTTAATTAAAAATGCAAATGTAATTGTGAAATGCAAGGCATTTAATGTAATAATGACAACTAAATATTTTTTTGAAAAAACTGTAAACATGTTCCATAAATTTTATTTTTACCGCACATGGCATTACCCCTTGCTGGCAAAAAACGATTGCGCCTTGTTCAACTTGTTGCTGTAATTTTTTTAACTGTTTCCGGAGGCCCTTACGGGTTAGAACCGTTACTTACTTATGCGGGTAACAATGGCGCTTTGCTGTTATTAATTATCACACCAATTCTTTGGGACATCCCAACCATTCTTACCGTGCTTGAATTAAACAGCATGATGCCTGTAACAGGCGGTTATTATGAGTGGGTAAAAAAAGCTTTGGGTTTACGTTTTGCATTTTATGAAGGATGGTGGACGTGGTTATATACGTTTGTTGATCTTGCAATTTATCCCGTGTTGTTTGTTGAATATGCATCTTATTTTTTCCCGGGAATTGAGGCATATAAAATCCCCATTTGTTTAATTATTATTTGGGCCGGTGCCGGTTTAAATATTTTAGGCATTGTGCCGGTTGGTGAAACTTCGCTGGTGCTTGGCAGTATAGTTATCCTTCCATTTATTATTCTTTTTATTACGGCATTTGCTTCGCATAATATTTTATTTTCAATACCACGTCCTTCTTTAAATGGCATTCATTTTTCATCGCTTGGCCTTGCTTTATTTACAGTGATGTGGAACTTTTGCGGATGGGATAACACTATGACTTATGCTGAAGAAGTTGAACAGCCGGTACGTTCTTATATAAGGTCAACCATAATAGCCTTTATACTAATTTTTGTTGTGTATTTTATAACAGTGCTAACCTCACAGGCAAGCGGAATAAATTTTTCTGTGTTGAATGATAAGGGCTTTCCTGCTGTTGGATCGTTAATTGGCGGCAACTGGCTTGGTGCCTTGATTGCCGCCGGCGGAATGGCAAGCACTTTAGGTTTATTTTCTGCAGTGCTGTTGTCTGTTTCGCGTGTACCAAAAGTTATGAGTGACGACAGGTTACTGCCGGAGCAATTAAACCGCCTGCATTCAAAATTTAAAACACCTTACATTTCAATCATTGTATGTGCACTTATTGTAAGCGTAATGATATTATGGACGTTTGCCGATCTTTTAATTATTGATATTACTTTATACGGAGCGGGATTATTTTTAGAGTTTCTTGCTTTAATTGTATTGAGAAAGAAAATGGCAACTGCCAAGCGGCCGTTTAAAATACGATTGAATATTACAGGCCTTTGTATTATGACAATTATACCTTTTTTAGTTTACATCCTGGGATTATCAGGCAGCTTTGCATCAGGCAATTTTTTGGCAGCTTTATTTGCCTTTATAGCTTTAATAAGTGCAGAAATAATATGGCAGGTTATTATTTACTTTAAGCCTGATATTAAATACACTAGCAATTAATATAACCTTATCTTCCTTTAAAATCAGGTTTGCGCTTTTCTAAGAAAGCAGTAGCGCCTTCTTTTACATCGTTGCTTAAAAAGCATTCACCAAACTTTTTAATTTCAAAATCATAGCCTTGTTGTGTATGATTAAAATTGTTGATGCATTCAATAACTTTCGTTATGGCTAGCGGCGCTTTTGTATGAATAACATTCAATATTTTTTTCACTTCATTTATTAGTTCACTCTGATCAACAACTTTATTTACCATACCATATTGCTGCGCTTCTTTTGCTGTAATCATTTCGCCTGTCATTATTAACTGCATTGCCCTGTTTTTGCCCACCAGCTGTGTTAAACGCTGTGTGCCGCCGTAGCCTGGTATCAATCCTAAATTTACTTCCGGCTGGCCAAATTTTGCATTTTCACTTGCTATAATAAAATGACAAGCCAATGCCAACTCACAACCACCGCCTAAAGCAAAGCCATTAACGGCTGCAATAATTGGTTTGGGCGAATTTTCAATTTTATCAAATACCGTTTCCTGGCCTTTTTTTGCCAGTGCTTCACCTGTAACTGCATCAAGCTGTAAAAACTCACTTATATCTGCACCTGCAACAAATGCTTTTGTGCCGGCACCTGTTATGATCGCTGATCGTATGTCAGGGTTAGCATACACTTCATCAATTGCCGCACTTAATTCTTCAATCACTGTCTTGTTGAGTGCATTTAATTTTTCAGGGCGATTAATAGTAATGATACTGGTATTATCTTCTATTGATATAAGCAATGTTTGATACTGCATTGAGCATTTGTTTTAATATCGAAAGTTTAAAAAATAATTTTGCAAAAATAGGTTTCCGATATCGTTTCATTTTTAAGTTTCATCCCTGTATATTTGCGCGAATTCAAGAATGGAATTATGGTTTTTAGATGCGTAAAGTGTTTGCTGGTATTGAGTTTGAGCGTTTTTTGCTTGTTTGGAACCACTTCAACTTTTGCACAAGGCGAGATGCCAGAAACAAAAAGCAGCACCAAACAGGAAGAAAAAAAGGGATTTGATGCAAGCGAAGTTATTTTCGGCCACGTTTTAGATGCGCATGAGTTTCATTTCTTTTCTTATGAAGGGAGCGATGGCACCGAGCATGAAGCATCTATTCCATTGCCTGTTTTATTATACTCTCCGCAAAAAGGCTTTTCTGCTTTTATGTTTTCCAAGTTCAACCACGGAGAAACAGATTATAATAGCTATGAATTATTAACGAATAAAAAAATTGTTGCACAAAGTCTTGATGCTACAAAATATACAGACGGACAAATTGTTCCGGTTAATAATGGTAAAATTGATACAAGTGTAAAAGTGTTTGATTTTTCACTTACCCGTAATGTGGTGCAAATGATAATTGCGCTTGTTTTATTGATCTGGATTATGCTTTCTGTGGCTAAACGCTATAAAAGCGGGCAAGGCATTACATCTGCACCAAAAGGCACGCAAAGCTTATTGGAACCGATTATTATTTTCGTGAAAGATGAAGTAGCTGTGCCCAGCCTTGGCAAGCAATATCAGAAATACCTTCCTTATTTATTAACTGTATTTTTCTTTATTCTTATAAATAACTTAGTTGGCTTAATTCCCGGCACAGCTAATGTAACCGGTAATATTGCTTTTACTTTCGTGCTGGCGATCATCTCTTTTATTATAATCCTGTTTAGTTCTAATAAACATTATTGGGGCCATATTATTAATCCACCCGTACCAGTTGGTATTAAGCCCATTTTAATAATAGTTGAAGTTTTGGGAATTTTTACCAAGCCGGTTGCTTTAATGATACGGTTATTTGCGAACATGGTTGCAGGCCACATTATTATAATTTGCCTTGTTTCGCTCATCTTTATTTTTGGTGCAATAAGTTCCGTTGCCGGATGGGGATTTTCGCCATTGTCTATTGCCTTTACAATATTTATTTATTTTATTGAAATATTAGTTGCTTTTTTGCAGGCTTATATATTTACAAATCTAACGGCTGTATTTATAGGCCAGGCATTTGAAGGCAGCCATGATGACGGCGATCATCATGAAGACGTTGCGGTTGTTTAAATTTTAATCAATATAAAAACATAACTATGGATTTAATGAATGTTATTTTACTTGATGCTACGGCAAATGCCGGCGGCGCTATCGGTGCAGGTTTGGCAGCAATTGGCGCTGGTATTGGTATTGGCCAGATTGGTAAAGGAGCAGTAGAAGCTATTGCCCGACAACCCGAAGTTTCAAACGATATTCGCGCAAACATGATTCTTACTGCAGCGCTTGTAGAAGGTGTTGCCTTGTTTGGCGTTATCGTTGGTATTCTTGCAATGTTCATCAAATAAAATCCTAAGCCCCAAAAGGTTTTAGGAAGTTCCTGATTTTAATTGCTCTCATCTTGAGAGTTGGAGGGTTTAAATATGCAATTACTTACACCTGGTTTGGGTTTGATAGTATGGACGCTGCTTGCGTTTCTTGTTGTATTTTTTATCTTAAAAAAATACGCATGGCCAGCTATTTTAGGAGGCTTGAAAAAACGCGAAGAAACTATTGCAGAATCACTTGCATCAGCTGAAAGAATCAAGGGTGAAATGGCGCAAATGAAGAGCGAGAATGAAGCTTTGCTTGTACAGGCTCGTGAGGAAAGAGCAGGCATGTTAAAAGATGCGAAAAACATTTCTGATAAAATGATTGCTGAAGCAAAAGATAAAGCAAGAACTGAAGCAAATAAGATTTTGACAGATGCGCAGGCTTCAATTCAGCAACAAAAAAATGCTATGCTGGTTGATCTAAAAAACCAGGTAGGGGCTTTGGTTATTGAAGTT
>CAZZXW010000246.1:0-5213 GCA_964658095.1 uncultured Parafilimonas sp.
CTATGAATTATAATAGAATCCTGAGGGAGACGAAACTCAATTTTACCATTACCGGCGTTCCATAATAAACCAGCAACATTTTTAGTTGCAGTTCTTAAATAAATGCTTGTTGTATCATTTGTTCTGCTGGTTAAGATAACAGGTTGGCCATAAATTGTATTAGTAGTTGGTGTTTGGCTAATTGCACCAAACGATATTATGAATGATAAAATAAAAAGGATAAGATTTTTCATTGTGTGTTTATTTGATAACTATAATTCCTGAAGCAATACCGGTGAGGTTAACAGAGAACAAAGAAGTATCAGGAGGAAAAGCATTTACGGTTATAGGCACATTTGCTAATGCACGCTGGCCACCGGTTGGTATATCATCTATCCAAACTTCTATGAGCGGATACGCGCCAAATTTTTGTTTACGTGTATCATTCCATGGAAACGTAACATTGCTTACGTTGGTGAATACGATGATCTCTGTTTTATTAGGATCATCGTTTCCGCCGGCTGATCCACCGGTACTGCCATTAAGCGGCGGTGTTACATTCATTCCCTGGAACTGCGGCAGTATCCATCCTTTGTGTAATGTTTGATAATCAAAAGAAAAATCTGCGCCTGCAGTTGTTTTTACGCCCGGGCCGCTTTTGTAATCATGCGTGAAGGTTAAACCATACTCTTCATTGCCTATTAATAAAAACAAACCACCGGCACGCATTTTACCCACAACAGCCATTTGATGATAAGGTATGTTCTCCAGGTTTATTCTGCTCGTTGCACTATCGCCCGGATAAAATCCGCTTACCTTTTGTTCATAGTAAATACCAGCAGCAGAAAATTTTTGCGCTTCATCAAAACCTAACTGATCATTGGGTACTTTAATGGGCCCAAACCAGGTTGCGCCTGAAATCAATGATGGTTCAGAATCAAGGAACTGGTTAAGAGGATTAATCAGCGGCCAATATTGAATATTGTTTTTAGGCGTAAACCACCACTCGCAAAAGCCGCCATTAAAAGCAAGCCCTTTGCTGAATGGTAATACATCAACATAGCCTGTTTGATTAATCATTACTGCAAAGCTGTATTAAGCTGCAGGCAGTAGAAAGGACAGTGGATAATGCTGTAATTTTTTAGGGGCTTGATTTATTTTTTCTGTAAAAAGCACAGGACAAATGGGGGCGGGAATTTTTAAATTATTTTTTTGAATGCAAATTTTTGAGAGGACAAAAGGGGAAAAGTATTTTTTAATTTTTCCTGCTCTTTATGAAACCGGTATTCTTTTTTTTGCAGGCATTCATAACTTATGTGATCTTCTATACCGATACGGTGCCGCATGCAAAAATCTTCAATTGCCTTTTTTCTTTCTACTTTATAAATTCTTGCGAGCTCACAGAATTTATAAAGATCCTCTTCAAAAAGATTTTCAAAAAATTTGTTGAAGGCAATAATGCTGTCATCAGAAAGTTCGTAGTCTGGTTTATTTAACCGGCCTTTGAGCCAGGCTTTGGGAAGGTAGATGGTAAGGTCTGTTTCAAATTTATCAAACACCCGGAATTGAATGATTTCTTTTCGTTTGTGTGTTTTGTATGGTCTCTCCAGCAACCCTACTATTACAGTTCCAAGTGTGTGTTTGAAACTAAAACAGATCGGGCTGCCGTAAAGAGCTTCAAGATAAGGTTTTAAAAACGCCTTTGTTTTTATTGTCAGTGGAAAATAATTCTCCAAAGCCAATGTAGGATTTTGGATCGTCATGTATTTCTTGGATATTGGATAAAGACTGCAGCAAATTAATCCAGAAAATATTCAGTGTTCGTACATATACCTGCAATGTTTGATACATATCATACATTCTAAATAATTTTGCTATAATGACAACCGAACTTGCTTTTCAAATAATGATTTCCACCAGGGGCATTTATAAAAAGCTTGGGGTTACAAGAGGCACGGTTGGAAGATTAAGATATAACCTTAAACATAATAAAAGCATCAGTTTGAATTATAAAATTCAATTGCTGCAGAAGGCCGGTTTTGTTATTATTCAAGAGTTGCGCTGGACATTGGCTAATACGCATCCTGCACCAAATGAAAAAAAGGAAATTGATTATTTATATGATTTTCCTGGCCTGACTTTTATTGGACGTCGTGCCGGCATGCATGATGAAACAATACGGAGAGCGAATAAAAGTATTGTAGAAGATCCTAAGCGCTTCGCAAAAATTTACAGGCAGCTTGCATAAACTACTAAGCAACAGACGCTAATCTTTTTAAATGAACCATGAACTGGTTCGAAATATGTACCAAAGGGTTCACAAAAGCCGCTGTAAAGCGGCTTTCTTTTTTTATAATGTTGATGATAGGTTAGCAGTGTTATGTAAGTGCTATAATATTATTACATTGTTATAATGAGTTGAAATATATTTAGCACATTAAGTAATGAACAGATTAAAAAAACAAGTTTAATTATTTATAAACTCTAAGCCAGCAGCTTGTTGAAGTTCCTGAATCTTGATTTCATTCGCCAATGTTTTTTGTGCCTGTAGTATTGCTTTTGCAAATGGCTGATATAATTTTCTTTCAAGTGTTATATTATTTTCAATATCCCATACACCTGAACGATGCCATGTGGAAACATCATCCCAATCTGGCCTGTCAATGATAGGATATATGCAAATACCAAATAGATTGATATTATTGTCAATTGCAGCCTTGCATTCATTCACAATCTGTTCAATCCACATTGGCCTGTCTTCTTTTGGGTGACTGGTTTCTGTAATTGCTATCGGCAAGTTATACCTGTTATAAACTTCTTTAAGTAAATAACGCAACGGCTTCCAACGGCTATCAAGCGGCACTTGCTTCCACACTAAAAATTTTTCCGTATTTGTTATCCATTGATTATTGTAATAATAATTTACGCCTACTACATCAACAAGATCAGCACTGCCACCAAGTTCTGGACAAATGCGTCCTGTTAATGCATCCATAACCTGGTATTGATAACTGTGCTGTGCCAAGGCAGCAAGCTGCTCTTCATCTGTTGCATTTTCAACAGGAACCATATTTACCAATGGTTCTGAAGTAAGTATTTTTACATTGCTGTCCTGTTTTAAAATTTTAATTCCTTCAATGCAAGCTTTTATTAAATTATACTTTACTTCCCATCCAAAATTTTTGCAATAAGGAGCGGTACAAGCAACATGACCACCAAGCCATGATAAAAAACTTATTTCATTTATTGGTATGATGAGTAATGTATCGTTAGGTTTTTTTGAACGATAAAAATCTAAAAATGAACTGCATAAAGATTCAAACCGGTTTACAAACTTTGGGTGCAGCGGAGTAAGATCATCTGGAAAACCAAAATGACAAAGATCCCAAATCTGTTGTATGGAATTTTGCTCTGCTGCTTCCATCATTGCAGCTACGGTTGACCAATCATATTGATAAGGTTTTGTTTCAACCTGGCTCCAGCGTATACCTTCTCTTACTGTTTTTATATTGAATAAACTAAGGCTTTGATAATCTTCGTTAATATATTTTAAGTGCCCGGTTATATTTAAGAAATCAACGCGATTGCCATGTACATTCAGTTTGTCTGAACATTCATAGCCGGCCATCCAGAAAGTTTTAAAGGGATTATTTGTTCGATCTTTTATAAACAGTTTTTCAATCATTTTAAATATTAATTGTTGCAGAATGACCGTTATGCTTTATTGCTTCCTGAGCATGTACAATCTTCTTAAATAATGTTAGTGATTGTGCCACTACCTGATCCATATTATAATACTTATAAGTGCCTAACCTGCCGGTGAAATAAACGTTGGATAAGGTTTCTGCAAGTGTTTTATACTTCTTGTAAATGATATTGTTTTCAGCTCTTGGTATTGGATAATACGGATCACCACAAGCAGTTGGATATTCATACACAACAGATGTTTTATTATGCTTTTGACCAGTTAAATATTTGAACTCTGTAATGCGTGTGTATGCTTGTGAATTTGGATAATTTACAGTGCCGGTTGGCTGTATAAATTCCGTATCTAAAGTTTCAAATACAAAATTTATAGAACGATAAGGCAGCGTGCCATAGCAATAATCAAAATAACTATCAATCGGCCCTGTGTAAATAAGTGTTTTATGTGGTATGATGTCCGCAATTTCTTTATAATCAGTGTTCAGCATAACTTTTATGTTAGGATGTGCTAACATATTTTCAAACAACTTTGTATAACCATGTGAAGGCATTGCCTGATAAGTATCAGTAAAATAACGGTTATCTTTATTAGTGCGTGTTGGTACACGTGCAGTTACAGATGCATCCAGCTCACTTGGGTCGCATCCCCATTGCTTTTGTGTATAATGCTTAAAAAACTTATCGTATAATTCTCTGCCAACAGAGTTTACCACAACATCTTCAGATGTTTTTATCAATGATTTTTTTTCAGCCTTTGCATTAAAGAATTCAGCTACTTCATCACTGTTCAAACTAAGTCCGTATAAACAATTTATAGTATTCTGATTAATGGGTATAGGCACAAGTTGCCCGTCAACACTTGCAAGCACACGATGTTCATAAGGCCTCCACTTTGTAAACTTCCCCAAATAATCAAACACATCAGGGCTATTTGTATGAAAAATATGCGGGCCATACTTATGCACAAGAATGCCATGCTCATCATAATAATCATAAGTATTGCCGCCAATGTGGTTACGCTTGTCTATAATCAATACTTTTTTATGCGCCTGGCTTGCAAGCCTTTCTGCTAACACGCTGCCTGCAAAACCGGCTCCGGCAATCACATAATCAAACATATATTTCCTGGTTTTTTTTGCTAAAATTTTTTGTTGTTTTTAAAGCTCTATTTATAATTGAATACATTTCATTCCATGTATTATCCCATGAATTATTTTCAAGAAATGCATCTGCTTTTTTTAACCTGCCCTCTTTACTACTTCCTGATAATTCTAAAGAAGCCGCGTTCATGAATTCATCGGCATTATGTATTATTGAAACAAGTTTTTCATCTGCATAAGGATGTACAATATCTGTAATAGCAGTTGAAATAACAGGCTTGCCGGCAGCCAGGTATTCAGGCGTTTTTGTAGGGCTGATAAAACGGGTTGATTCATTTATTACAAATGGAACAAGTGCTATTTGCCAGCCGCTGATATAAGATGGAAGTTCATTATAAGTTTTACTTCCCAGGTAATGAATGTTGTTTG
>CAZZXW010000247.1:0-5204 GCA_964658095.1 uncultured Parafilimonas sp.
ATTTATAAAACCATCCCGTTCTATTGTGAAACGCACCTGTTCAGAGCCGGGCGTTATGGTAAACTCGCTTTGTGTTTTTAACCCTTTGCTTACCGCATCTTTTACAATAGAAGCAGAGCGGCTGATGTCTTCATAAGATGAGTTTGTGCAACTTCCAATCAATGCAACTTCCAATGTTGAAGGCCAGCCGTTTTTTTCAACAGCATCTTTCATTTTTGAAATAGGTGTTGCGAGGTCTGGTGTGAACGGGCCGTTTACATAAGGTTCAAGCTCACTTAAATTCAATTCCAAAACTTGGTCATAATATTTTTCAGGACTTTCATACACAGCTGCATCTGGCCTTAAATGTTCTTTGATGCTATCTGCAAGTTCAGCAACATCTGCTCTTGCCGTTGATTTTAAATAAGCAGCCATCTTATCATCATAAGCAAACAAAGAACAGGTGGCGCCAATCTCTGCGCCCATATTACATATTGTTGCTTTACCCGTTGCGCTAAAGCTGTCTGCACCTTCACCAAAATATTCAACAATAGCACCAGTGCCACCTTTAACTGTCAGCTGGCCGGCAACCCAGAGAATAATATCTTTTGCACTTGTCCAGCCGCTTAATTTACCGGTAAGTTTTATACCAATAAATTTTGGCCACTTTAGTTCCCATGGCAAGCCAGCCATCACATCGCAGGCATCAGCACCGCCAACACCAATCGCAATCATTCCAAGGCCACCGGCATTTGGTGTGTGGCTATCTGTTCCAATCATCATTCCACCAGGAAAAGCATAGTTTTCCAATACCACCTGGTGAATAATTCCGGCGCCAGGTTTCCAAAAACCAATCCCGTATTTATCAGAAACAGAGCCTAAAAAATCATACACTTCTTTATTTACGCTTAAGGCAACCGACAAATCTTCTCTTGCTCCAACCTTCGCCTGTATTAAATGATCACAATGCACCGTTGATGGCACTGCAACTTTTGGTCTTCCGGCCTGCATGAATTGCAGCAAAGCCATCTGAGCAGTTGCATCCTGCATGGCAACACGGTCAGGCGTAAAGTTTACATAGTTTTTAGCGCGTTCAAATGCTTCAAGGTGCTGCTCGTCAAAAAGATGTGAATACAAAATTTTTTCAGCAAGCGTTAACGGACGGTCAAGTATTTTTCGTGCAGCATCAATTTTTGCAGGCATTGCTGCGTACACATTTTTAATCATTTCAATATCAAAAGCCATCTGCAGATTTTTAAAGAATTTTTTTCCAATATGGGTGAACAAATTTACAGCAAATGAAAGAATAATTTTTTTATATTGCATTCATGTACAGGTTGAAGCAATTGATTGAATGGCGTGTGTTTGGTGTATGCGAACCGCTGGGAGAAAAGTTAGGTATATCCAGCAGCCGCATAAGAATGTGGTTTATTTATGTATCATTTTTAACTATGGGGTCGCCATTGATTGTTTACATGATTATGGCGTTTTGGCTTAACATAAAAAACTATATCTTGTCTGCAAAGCGCAATCCGTTCAAGTACCTATAAACAGGCTTGCTTTGATAAAAATTGAACACTCGCACACCAATTACAATACTCTTTTCCGGCATCTTACAAAGGTGTTTCGTTTAAAAGTAAAAGATGATACCGGTTATTTTCCCGCAGCTGCAGGTGAAGGCACTATTAAATTAATGAATTTAAAAAACGGTTTGCAACTGCTGCTGTTTGATTACGCAATTAATGAAGATGTTGTTTACCATCGTAAAAAAATAAATCAGAACTTTTATATAATGCGCATTGATGAAGCTACGGCGCAAAACGAATCTGTAAAATCTGCATTGTTTTTTTCAAACACTAATTCTGAATGGTATTACATGGCGCCGGCACACACAAGAATGCGTACCATGCATATTTTGTTTTCTAAAGAATGGTTGCAAGAGCTACTGATAAATGAACCAAAGGGTGAAATATTGATGAGCAATGTTTTATTAAGTGGCAATTTTTATCATTATGAAATTCTTGATTCAGAATATAAACGTTTGCTGAAAGATGTAACAGAACGTGACAAGCATTCTGCTTTTGAACAATTTATAATTTACAATTGCGTAATGCAGCTTATTGAACGGTTCTTTACACGCTTCTACAAGAAAATTACTACTGAACCAAAGTTAATAAAAGCATCTGCAGATGAACTGCAGCGTTTAAAAACAGTGGAATCTGAAATACTAAAAGATTTTTCTTATACGCCGCCCAATATTAACCAGCTTTCACGCATTGCAGCTATGAGCCCGTCAAAACTTAAACTGATATTTAAAGAAGTTTTTGGTATGCCTGTTTATCAATATTACCAAAAGCACCGTATGCAAAAAGGCAAAGCAATGCTCATCACACAAAAATATTCAATAAAGCAGGTAGCAGCGCAGTTGGGTTATACGCATGTAAAAGATTTTAATAAAGCATTTCAAAAACATTTTGATCAATTTCCTGATGAACTAATTAATTAACTATAGTGTACCTTGAATACAACTTATATAACAGCGCCAATATTATAAATGCCTTTGCAGCATTGTGTGGTGTGCGGGCAGATAATAACAACCTGGTTATACCAAAATCATGTGGTGACGGTTACCTGCAAGCCTATAATTTTTATTCCGGCTTATCTGTGCTTGTTTCAGATATAAGCATGAATGAAGAGCTTGAAATAAAAAGAAATCAATACCCGGCATCACAATATTTTATTTTATTTTTTAATGATCATGCAGAAAAAGCGCATTATGATAACGGCGATAAATTATCGTATGAAAAGTTTGACCTGCGTAAAAAAATTGTACGCTTATCAAGTTCATTAATCCCTTCGCAAAGTGTACTGCCGGCTAACTTTAGAATACGCAGCCTGGTTATAATTTTTAACAAGCATGCTTTATTAAATTTTATTGATTTTGATACGGCTGATAAATTTATTAATTTATACTTTCCTATCTATTTAAAGAAAAGTTTTGTGGCGCCAATGGATGCTACTTACCGTTGGCTGATACAGGATATGCATCGTGAAATAACAGATCATCCCTTGCCTAATTTATTTATTGAAAACCGGGTAACGCTGCTGCTTGAAAAGTTTCTTTATAATTTCATGATGCGGGAAAAACATACTGGCAAAAAAATGCAGTTTAAAGAAGAAGAATTAAGCCGTCTTGTAAAGGCTGAAAATATGTTGCTTACAGATTTTGCCAAAGTACCACCCACTATAAATATGCTTGCAAAAGCCTGCACTATGAGCCCTACAAAATTTAAAAATGATTTTAAGGTTTTATATGGCTTGCCTGTATATGAATATTATCAAAAGAACCGCATGGCTTGTGCACGTACCTTAATACAACAGGGCGAAAATTCAATAAAACAAGTTGGCATGATGGTTGGCTACAGCAACCTTGGGCACTTTGCTGCAGCTTTTAAAAATGAATTTAATATGCTGCCCAGCGAATGGCTGCATGCAAACCGTATTCATCATCCCGATGCAGCTGAAGAAGAAGCAAAACAAAACGCCTGATTATAAAGCCTGTTTAATTTTTACAAGTTTTTCTAACAATGGTTCCAGCAGATTAAGCTGCAGCATATTGGCGCCATCACTTTTTGCTTCTGCGGGTTTTGGATGTGTTTCAATAAACAATCCGTTTGCACCGGCAGCTATTGCTGCTTTAGCAATGGTTTCAATCAATTGAGGATTGCCACCTGTAACGCCACTTGTTTGATTAGGTTGTTGCAGGCTGTGTGTACAATCCATTACAACCGGCACATTATGTTGTTGCATCCATGGAATGTTTCGATAATCAACCACCAGATCCTGGTATCCAAAGCTATTGCCACGTTCAGTTAAGATAATTTTATTGTTACCAGCTTTCGTTATTTTTTCAACCGCAAACTTCATTAATGGCCCGCTTACAAACTGGCCTTTTTTTACGTTTACAATCTTGCCGGTTTCAGCAGCAGCAACAAGCAGATCAGTTTGCCTGCATAAAAAAGCTGGTATCTGTAATATATCAATGTACTTTGCTGCTAATGCGGTTTCATCATGTGCATGCACATCGCTTGTAACAGGTAACTTAAAAGTTACATTTACTTTTTTAAGCAATTGCAAAGCAGCTTCATCACCAATGCCGGTAAAAGAATTTGCACTCGTACGGTTTGCTTTTCTATAACTTGATTTGAATATATATGGAATACCTAAACGTTTACAAATAGCAGAAACTTTATCAGCAACGTACATTAATAATTCTTCACTTTCAACAACGCATGGGCCGGCAATAAGAAAGAAATTATTTTCATCATATTGCTGGCTGATGAACAAGCTTTTTAAATAGGATGGCAACATGAATGCGAATGTAATAAACAATGAAGCGTGAATAATGATTAGCTTTTACTTTTGTTACATCAGCCAACTTAGCTCAGCTGGCAGAGCAGCACCCTCGTAATGTGCAGGTCGTCGGTTCAAGTCCGATAGTTGGCTCATTAATTCTTTTAATTTTATTGTTATTATCCCATCTGTTATACATTAATTGGCCTTAAATTAGTTTAACTTACAATCATTATCAATAACGAAGTATATTAATGGATAAGGAAGATCTGCATGCTCAACCCAGGCGCAAGTATTTTATTTCGCGTAAGGTTGATGATTTTTTTAGGGATGTGTATAATGTGTACAAATTTATTATCCGCTTTTTTAAAGAATCTTTTTCACCACCTTTTGAAGGCAAAGAAATCCTAAGGCAATGCTATGAAGTAGGTTACCGTTCATTATTTTTAATTTCATTAACCGGTTTTATAACGGGCATCGTATTTACAAAACAGTCAAGGCCTTCATTAGCAACTTTTGGCGCAAGTTCATGGCTGCCATCATTAATTTCAATTGCAGTTATACGTGCACTTGCACCGCTGGTTACGGCATTAATTACTGCTGGTAAAGTTGGTTCTTATATGGGTGCCGAATTAGGTTCTATGAAGGTAACCGAGCAGATAGATGCAATGGAAGTTTCAGCAACTAACCCGTTTAAATTTTTAGTGGTGAGCCGTGTAATAGCTGCTACTTTAATGCAGCCTGTGCTTATGATGTATTCTGCTTTTGTTGGTATGATGGGTTCATACCTTAATGTACATGCCAATGAACAAACCAGCTTTCAGGCATTTTTTGAAAGCGCATTTTCTACTATTTCATTTTTAGATATTTTT
>CAZZXW010000248.1:0-5202 GCA_964658095.1 uncultured Parafilimonas sp.
CGCTGCAGTTATGCTTGCAGTGTTGCAGCCCGGCGATAAGATCTTAGGGCTTGATTTAAGTATGGGTGGCCATCTTACACATGGTGCTCATGTTAACTTTAGTGGTAAATTATATGAGCCGCATTTTTACGGAGTAAAGAAAGAAACCGGATTGATAGATTATGATATGCTTGAAGCAAAAGCAAAAGAAGTAAAGCCAAAATTAATTGTTTGTGGCGCCAGCGCCTACAGCCGTGATTGGGATTATGAACGCATACGCAAAGTGGCTGATGAAGTAGGTGCTTTAGTAATGGCAGATATTGCGCATCCTGCGGGATTGATTGCTAAAAGGTTATTGAAAGATCCGTTTGATTATTGTCATATCGTTACATCAACCACACACAAAACTTTACGTGGCCCTAGAGGCGGAATAATTATGGTGCGTAAGGATGTTGAAAACCCGCTTGGTTTAAAAGATAATAAAGGCAATATGCGCATGATGAGCAACCTGCTTGATATGGCAGTATTTCCTGGCACGCAAGGCGGCCCGCTTGAACATATTATTGCAGCAAAAGCTATTGCTTTTGGTGAAATACTTACAGATGAATTTACTGATTATGCAAACCAGATTATTGTAAATGCACAGGCAATGGCAACAGCATTTCATAATAAAGCATATAACAGCATTAGCGATGGAACAGATAACCATTTGTTGTTGATTGATCTGCGTAATAAAAATATTTCAGGCAAAAAAGCAGAGCAGGTTCTAGATAAGGCCGGTATAACTGTTAATAAAAATATGGTTCCTTTTGATGATAAAAGCGCTTTTGTTACATCTGGTATTCGTGTTGGCGTACCTGCAGTAACTACACGCGGAATGAAAGAAGAACACATGCAGTTTATAGTTGATTGTGTTGATGATTGTTTACTGCATGCCGATGATGAAACGCATCTTTCATCAATAAAAAATAAAGTAAAAGAATTTATGCAGCAGTTTCCATTATATCCTGAACTTGATTAGTTACTTTCTGTTTTTATCCGGATAACCAGTTTCAAGTAAGACTAAGTAGCATTAACTACGCAACTTTAACAGCAATCAAGCCATTTGCCAAAGTCGTCTTACGAATTTAATCTTCAGTCAATTTTCTATGTTGAAAGTTGCTATAAATTGATAAGCTCTATATACAATTCACACATGTTAGCATCTTAATAACAGCAACAGTTATATCTTATAAATAAATTTGTTTATGGTTAATGCGGCGGAACTAAATTTTGAAAGAAATAAAAACTTAAAAGCGATTGGTTATACTCTAATTATTTTGTGTGCTTTATTTTTATTTTTTTTGTTGATGAGCTGGTCACTTCCGCAAGCTCCACAACCGGTTATTGATACAGGGGTTGAAGTTAACCTGGGAAACAGTGATTTTGGTTCTGGCAATATTGCACCGCAAATTCCAAGTGAACCAGCCCGGGAGCAACATACTAATTATAATCCTCCGCCTTCTCAACAATCATCTGCAGAAACTTACCATGAAGTTGCAGAGAACAAAGAAGCTGATGCACCCGTAATTCATACATCACCCAAACCGGAAAAGAAAAAAGAAATTACACCGGTTGATAATGAAAATAAAAAGATTGCTGTAAAAACGATAACTAATCTAACACCTGCGCCTCCTAAACCAAAGGCAGTTTATGCCGGTGGAAAAATTGCCGGTAACAGTGGTAACAATGCAGATAGCTATAATAACAGCCGCAATCAAGGAATTGCCGGCGGTAATGGTGACCAGGGAAAACCTAATGGCAACCTCAACAGTGATAGTTACAAAGGCAATGGTGGAAGTGGAAGTGCTGGAATAAGTATAACGAATGGTTTGCAAGGCAGGCGCATAGCAAGTAGTGCACGCTTCCAGGATGAATATAAGTACGGAGGGAAAGTTTCTGTTGATATTTCAGTTGATGAAAATGGAACAGTAACAAACGCAAGAATAAAACCAGGCAGCCCGTTTCCTGATCTGAATTCTATTGCTGTAAAACGCGCCTATCAATTAAAATTTAATAAAGGCAATACACCTCAAAGCGGAACAATTACTATTGTTTTTCAAAATCCAAAAGGCTAATTTTCAATT
Source organism: uncultured Parafilimonas sp. (assembly GCA_964658095.1). GTDB lineage: Bacteria > Bacteroidota > Bacteroidia > Chitinophagales > Chitinophagaceae > Parafilimonas. Next base: position 2,106 of record CAZZXW010000248.1, read on the forward strand.
ATTTTTTATTGTAACATTCGAGTTGTTCGATCGTAATATTTAAACCATTTAAAAGTTTTAAAAGCCGTTCATGTATAAAAATGTACTATGTTTTGCATAGTACATAGATTTGTACTGTAATTAATGAAGCACAGAACTATAAAAACTATTTATGAAAAAGATTATATTATTAAGTTTGGTCTTAATTGCTTGTTGTTCAATGAGTTTTAGCCAAAAATTTATAGTAAGAGGGTTAATTAACTTTGATAACAAGCCAACAGAAGCAGCAACAATTAAACTGCTTAAAATTGATTCAACAACTTTAGAGCAAGTAATTTCAAATAAGAATGGCGATTTTGAGATTGGCGAGGTAAGTAAAGGGAAGTATTTAATTTCCATTACCTACGTTGGCGCACAAGTATTTTACTCAACTATTTTTGAATTAAATGAACAACATCCTGAACATGATTTTAAAACAATAAGCTTGATATCAGCTTCAAAACTTGCTGATGTTACAGTTACTTCTAAAAAGCAATTTATTGAGCAAAGTATTGATAAGACTGTGGTAAACGTTGATGCATCGCCGTCAAGTGTTGGTCTTTCTGCAATGGATATTCTTGAAAAAACGCCCGGCGTTTCTGTTGATAAAGATGGCAACATCAGCCTGAAAGGCAAACAAGGCGTTTTGGTTTTGATTGATGGTAAACCATCTTATTTAAGCGGACAAGAATTGGCAAATTATCTTAAGAATATGCCTTCAACAATGCTTGACCAATTTGAAATTATGACCAACCCACCGGCTAAATATGATGCTGCCGGTAACTCAGGCATTATTAATATTAAAACCAAAAAATCAAAAACAAAAGGCTTTAATACAAGCGTTACAGTTGGTAGTGGCATGGGTAAATATGCAAAGGCAAATGAAAGTATCAATTTAAACTACCGCACTGGCAAATTGAACTTGTATGGTAACTATAGTTATAGTTATAATAAAGGTTATCAAAGCCTTGATCTTACCCGTAGGTTTAGAGATAGCGCACAAAAAAATATTAGTTCCATTTTTAATCAACATTCAGACATGTATCCCAAATATCACTCGCATAATATTAAACTTGGAATGGATTACTATCTTACTAAAAAAACAACACTTGGAATTGTACTTAACGGCAATTTTAATCCTGGTACTTTTGCACTGAATAATACAACTGATATTTATGATGCAGATAGCAAACTTCAGAATATAACTACTACCAACAGCAGTTCAAAAGACAAGTGGAAAAATTATGGTGTTAATTTTAATACTGATACAAAGCTGGATACAGCCGGCACTGATCTGAGTTCAAGCTTTGATTACATTTATTATAACTCTGCATCAAACCAATTATTTAATAATTACTTTTTTGATGATGCCGGAAACACTACAACACCTGCGCAAATATTACGTGGTTATACCCCAAGTATCATAAATATTTACAGCGGTAAAATTGATTATTCGCATCCGCTTAAACACAATGCCAAGTTTGAAGCAGGCGTAAAATCAAGTTATGTAAATACAGATAATCTTGCTGCTTACGATACATTAGCTAATGGCAAATGGATCAATTATGTGGGCCGCACCAATCACTTTATGTACAAAGAAAATATCAATGCAGCGTATGTAAATTTTAGTAAAGACTTGAATAAAAAATGGAGTGCACAATTAGGATTGCGTTTAGAAAATACAAGTTCAAAAGGCGAGCAGCTTACAACCGGCGAATCCTTTAAACGTGACTATACCGACCTTTTCCCTACAGCTTACTTAAGTTATAAAATGAATGATAAAAACCAGTTTGGGTTAAATTATGGAAGAAGAATACAAAGGCCTGATTACGGTGACCTAAATCCGTTCTATTATTTCCTAGATATATACACATATCAAGTTGGTAACCCTTATTTGAAGCCGCAGTTTAGTAATAATATTGAGTTGAGCCATTCTTATAAAAATATGCTTAATACAACTTTGGCTTATACATCAGTTAAAGATATTATTCAGCAACAACTTGAGCAGGTTGATAGTACGCATACAACGTATGTGCGCCAGAGTAACCTGGCACAACAAAAGAGTTTAACGTTAAGCATAAATGCAAATGTTCCCATAACAAAATGGTGGAAGGCAAACATGTATGTGCAGGGCGGCTATAATAAATTTAAAGGTTTTATAAATGAAAGTGTGATTGATGTTAGCGGCGCATCATTTAATACAAATATTCAAAACCAGTTTACATTGCCAAAAGGCTGGAGTATGGAACTAAATGGTTATTATAACAGCAGGGCAAATTATGGAACGATTACTTCTTTACCACAAGGCAGTCTTGGTTTTGCGGTTAGTAAAAATATTTTAAAAGATAGAGCAAGTATAAAACTTAATGCACGTGACTTTCTCGGTATACAACAATGGAGAGGCGTAAGCAAGTATCAAAATGTTGATGTAAATATTAAAAATCACTGGGACAGCCGTGTAGTAAATATAAGTTTTACGTATAGATTTAGTAAAGGTAAAACTGCAGAACATAAACAAGGTGGCGCAGCTGATGAAGAACAAGGCCGTGTAAAAGGAAGAGGTTGATTAAAATAAACGCTAAACCTACTGCCGGCTTTAAGCCGGCAGTTTTGTTTATGTCCGATTAATTTACTTGATAATAACCTCTGCAATTACGCTTTCATGAAAAGCTTCATTAACCCGTTCAATAATTTTTGATTTCTGATAAACAAGCTCATGCTTTAATGCACCAACAGAAGAATGAATGATAAGTGTGTGATTAATTATTTCAATCTTATCAGTATATCGGGCAATGGTTTTGCCCATCAGTTCTTCCCAAATATTTTCAATCTGCACAGACCTTAAGCCTGGCTTAAGTTTACTTTTATTAATAAAATCTTTTAAAGCAGCGCCTACATGTAAAGCCATTCAGTAAAAGTAGAAAAGCAAATCAATCAAACAACATTATTCTTCACTTCTTGCACTGCTTTTCAGTTTGGTTTTAAATACCTTTTCAAACTTATCAACTTTGGGTGCAATTACAAGCCTGCAATACATCTGGCCGCCATTGTATTCGTAATATTTTTGATGATAATCTTC
>CAZZXW010000249.1:0-5183 GCA_964658095.1 uncultured Parafilimonas sp.
TAAAAATCTTCCATAATTTATAAGGCTGAAAAGCAGGTCTCCAAATTCCTGTTCAGCTTTCTCTTTATCGCCTTCTGCAATTTCATGATGCAGCTCTTTTATTTCTTCTTCAACTTTAAGCCAAACATCTTCTTTATTGGTCCATTCAAAGCCTACCTGCTTAACTTTTTCCTGCAGGCGAATTGCTTTTACAACAGCAGGCAAAGCCACCGGCACGCCGCTGATAACCGACTGTTTACCTTCACTCAATTTAATTTTTTCCCAATTCTTTTTTACATCTTCTTCATTGCTCACAATTACATCACCATAAATATGTGGATGCCTTACAATAAGCTTGTTACAAATTGCTTCAATAACATCATTCAAATTAAATTTATTTTGTTCGCTTGCAATTCTTGCATAAAAAATAATATGCAGTAAAATATCACCAGCTTCTTCTTTAATATCGTTCCAGTTTTCGTTTGTAATTGCTTCGGCAAGTTCATAGGTTTCTTCAATCGTCATGGTACGCAACGTTTGTATGGTTTGTTTTTTATCCCACGGGCATTTTTCGCGCAATTCATCCATAATTTGTACAAGCTTGTTAAAGCTATCGGTGTAATTCATAATCAGCCTTGTTAAATATCAAATCAATAATAGTAAATACAACATTTTATATTCAGCTTTTTTAAAATGATGTATTGTTTAAAGAACTTATAACTCATATTTTTTACAATTAAAAGAGCTTTTTGCCGTTTTATTTTTAATGCAGCGTGTCTGAATTTCACTAAAAATATACAAGGTATTTAAACAGCAAGATATACATTGCCTCTGTTTTTGCAATACGCTGATGAAACAAAAGTTAATGAAGAAAATACTTGTTACCACGTTATCCGTTTTCGTATTTATAGCTTCTTATTGCCAGTATTATTATAATGATATAGTTTCTTCAAAAGCAGCAAACACGCTTTATCTTAACTATCAAAAAAATAATATTCAGCAAATAACTGCACAAAGTTTTGAAGCTGATAATACACCGACTGAAGGTTTTTTTTACGACAGGCAAATAAAAAATAACGGCAACCTGGTAATTACGAGTACAGCACTTGAAGCAAGCGGCACCACTATAACTTATGAAACGTATCAAAACAATTTATTGATGCATTCTGTTGACAGCAGCATAAATTCAACTTCGACCGTTGATTATACTTATGATAACGGAAACCTTGCGGTTATTAAAACACAAACAGAAGACACCTCTATGAATATGCTTACAACAGAGCTGCATAAATGGTTTTATACAGCGGGAGTGCCAGACTCTATGCTGCGCATAAAAGATAATGCTGATACAACGGTTATACATTTTAAAAAAGATGAAAAGCAAAATTTGACTGAAGAAATCTGGTTGAAAAAGAACAGGATAATAGAACATTATTATTATTACTATGATAATTTAAACCGCATAACAGACATCGTTCGGTTTGATCAGCGGGCAAAACAAATGCTGCCAGATTTTATTTTTGAGTACAATGCAAATAATACTTTTTCTCAAATGACAGAAGTGCCGCAAGGCTCGTCAGACTATATTATATGGGCGTATATTTATGATGAACGCGGATTAAAAACAAAAGATATTTTGTACGATAAACACCAGCAATTGCTTGGAACAGTAACCTACACGTTTAATTAATATTTAAATTTCTGAAATGTTTTAATTAAACGTTTGTTTAATTTAAAACAGTTGTTTAACTTTGCGCCTTAATTTGAAAACGGTGCATGAAAGATAAGCGCACACATATTATAGAAACAGCGATGAATTTGTTTGCGGGCAAAGGTTATGAAGGCACTTCTATTCGTGATATTGCAGAAACTGCTTCTGTTAACCTGGCAATGGTTAATTATTATTTTGGCTCTAAAGAAAAATTGTTTGAGAGTATAGTCAAATATAAGTCCGCATTAACACGCGTTTTGCTTGATGAAATTCTAAATAACACTGCACTTTCTTATACCCAAAAAATTGACGCAATTATAGATTCTTACGTAGAAAGGCTGTTTACACATCGTGCTTTTCATCGTTTAATTTATCATGAATTATTGCTTAACCAGCGTGATGAACTGCAAACTTCAATCGTAGATAACCTGCTTCCCAATTCAATGATTATTAAAAATATTATTGAAGCAGGCATTAAAAAAAATGAATTTCGAAAAGTAGATGTTGAACTAACTATCTGTACGCTTATCGGTACTATCAACCAGATATTATTATCTAAAAAATTCTGTAATAAATTTTTAAATAAAGAAAGCAGTTACGTGCCTTACGACGATATAAAATTCAGAAAGCGCGTAAAAAATCATTTGAAACAATTAATACATGCCCATTTAATAAACTAAAATTATGGCTGAAGAAAAGCAAGAACCGAAAAAGAAAAAATCACCAATACGTTTTGTAATAATTGGTGTAGTGGTAATTGTAGGGGTAATTTTTGCATGGAAGAAAATTGCCTTTGCGCTATCACATGAAACAACCGATGATGCGCAGGTAGAAACGCAGATATCGCCAGTGTTGCCGCGTGTGGCCGGTTATGTAAAATTCATTGATGTTAAAGATTATGATTCAGTAAAAGCCGGCCAGTTACTGGTTGAGCTGGATGATGCTGAATTGCAAACACAGTTGCTGCAAATGCAGGCTGATTATGAAACTTCACAGGCAGATCTTGTAAATGCGCAAGCCTCATTAAAAAATGCACAGATATCGCTTGGAACCAACAAAGGAAATATTCATCTATCATCAATTAAAGTGCAGCAGGCGCAGGATGATTACCAGCGCAATCAAAATCTTTATAATGATCAGGCTATAACAAAAAAACAGCTTGATGACAGCCGTTATAATCTTGAACAGGCAACCCAACAAACAACTAATACTGAAAGCGATCTTTCAACGGCACAAAGCAGGATTGCCATTTTGCAGGCAAACGTAAAGAGAGCGGAAGCTGCATTAAGTATGAAAGATGCAGCTATAAAACAACAGCAGCTTAAACTAACTTATACAAAAATTTATGCGCCTGAATCTGGCAAGGTTGGTAAATTAAATATTGCTGCAGGTCAATATGTGCAACCTGGTGCGCCATTGTTTTCTATAGTGAATGATTCATCATATTGGGTGGTTGCCAATTTTAAAGAAACGCAGATAAAAAAATTCTATAACGGAATGCCAGTTAAAATCTCGCTGGACGCTTATCCTGATTCAACACTTAGCGGAAGCATCGGCAGTTTAAGCGAAGCAACTGGTGCAAGGTTTTCTATACTACCTCCTGATAATTCAAGCGGAAACTTTGTAAAGGTTACACAGCGTATTCCTGTAAAAATTAATATAGATAATACGCCACGTTATAGCAGTATTTTACGTGCAGGCTTAAGTGCTTACGTAAGCATCGAAACAAAATAATACCATACAAGTAACAGCAAGCAGCAATTCTTTTTAATGAACAAAATCACTCAATATATAATTGTTATCACAACAGTATCTGCAGCTGTAATGGAACTGATAGATACTTCAATTGTGAATGTGGCTTTGAATGATATGGCAGGCAGCCTGGGTGTAAGCATTGAAGACGTAAGCTGGGTAATTACAGCTTATGCAATTGCCAATGTTATCATCATTCCGCTTACAAGCTTTCTTGCAGAATACTTTGGCAGAAAAAATTATTACCTCGCTTCAATGATCATTTTTACTATCGCATCTTACATGTGCGGTAACTCAACATCATTAATTGAGTTGATTGCGTGGCGTTTTATACAAGGTATTGGTGGCGGGGCATTATTATCTACTTCACAGGCAATTTTATTTGATGCTTTTGAACCTAAAGACAGGCCTATTGCATCCGGTTTATTTGGAATGGGTTTAGTGCTTGGCCCAACATTAGGCCCAACGTTAGGTGGATACATTATTGAACATTATAGCTGGCCGTTTATCTTCATGATCAATATTCCGGTTGGTATAATTGCAGCTATTCTCGCATACACATTTGTTAATAAAAAAGAAGGTGAGGGAAATGGCAAGAAGAATATTTATATAGATTACCCCGGCATAGGCATGTTGATGGCAGGCATTGGGTGTTTGCAATATGTGCTGGAACGTGGCGAAGCAGAAGATTGGTACAGCAGTAACTCAATACGTATATGTACTGTTATTGCCGTACTTGGTTTGGTAAGTTTTATTGTGCGTGAATTACGCATACCAAAACCTGCGGTTAATTTAAGAGTATTAGGCAACCGCAATCTTGCTTTTACAACCATCTTCACATTTGTTGCGGGTTTTGGTTTGTTCACTTCTGTATTTGTATATCCTGTACTTGCACAAAGAGTATTGGGTTATACCGCTTATATAACAGGTTTATCGTTACTGGCACCTACATTAATTGCTGTAGCAATGATGCCTGTAATTGGTAAGTCAATGAGCAAGGGTGTTCCGGCTGTTCCGTTTGTTGCAGTAGGTTTTATTTTGTTTGCGCTGTATTGTGTGCTTACATCAAGAGTTAGTTTAGATGTGGGAATATGGGGTTTCTTTTTTCCACTTGCTTTGCGTGCATTTGGTATATCAATGGTACAATTACCATTAATCAACCAGGCTGTCGTTGGTTTAAAACCACAGGAATATTCTTCAGGCATTGCGTTAAACAATATGATACGCCAGTTAGGTGGTGCATTTGGCATCGCGATAGCAAATAATTATATCGCACATCGTTATGCTATGCATCGTACCAATCTTGTAAGTAACCTCACACAAGGCTCTGTAGGGGTAACACAAAGATTAAGTACCATCTCTCAAGGCTTAACGGCAAGAGGTGGCATTGATAGTACAACGGCGGCGCATTCAGCGTTGGGCATTCTAAGCAACCAGGTTGACAGGCAGTCTTATTATCTTTCTTATTTAGATACATTCAGGTTAATCGCAATATTTTTTATTGCAGTAATTCCACTGGTAACATTTTTAAGAACAAAGAAAAAAACAGCAACTCCGGCTGCAGGTGCAGCCATGCTTGAAGCGCATTGATTTTTTAATTGAATGAGCAAAAAAAGTTTATAATGAAAAAAACTTACATAACATTATTACTCGCTATAGTTTCTATAACCGCAATAGCGCAGGTTTCTACAAACAATGAATTGAAAGGATTGATTGATGGATCATTCAATTACTATCCGCG
>CAZZXW010000250.1:0-5162 GCA_964658095.1 uncultured Parafilimonas sp.
CTATCGTTGGTAATGAAATAGCAAAAACACCTGAAGTTTTAAAAAAGATATTTGACGCTTTAAAAGAAATTCCTGTACGCATGATTAGTTATGGCGGCAGCCGGCATAATATATCCTTACTTATTGCTTCTGATTATAAACAGCAAACATTACAGCTACTTAACAAAGGTGTGTTTGGATTGTAGTAAAAGCAAGAGCCACCCATTGCTGAATGGCTCTAAGCACCCCTCTGAAAACTTCTTTATATTGCTGTTACGCTTATGATTTTATTTTTTCCTGGTATTAATCGTGCTTTTCTTAAGCAGGGTAACAACAGTTAAGTATTAAATTATTATTGTATAGCAATTACATCGGTTCCATAAATGATTTATGTTGGTGTAAGATGAGAATTGTGTGTTTTAGTTAGAAGATTGCCAAAATGTTAACCTATTACTTCGTTACTTTGCACCCTTTAAAGCTCATCAATTTTAATCATGAATGCCATTCCAAAATTTGTACAACTTAAACCATCGTTTCACACAGAATTAAAAAAACGCATTGCAGATTATTTTGAAACAACCGGCACATCAACTACAGGAAATTACAAATTGTGGACTAAAGCTGCTGTACTTGTAACTGCACTTCTTGCTTTATATATCCATCTTGTTTTTTTCACACCTTCAGCAATATGGTCAATAGCCGAATGTGTTTTATTAGGTGTAACGGTTGCATCAATCGGGTTTAATATTATGCATGATGGTGGTCATGGCAGTTTTAGTAAATCTCCGTTACTTAATAAAATGGCTGCAGTTACCTTAGGTTTTTTAGGTGGAAGTCATTTTATGTGGAATGTAAAACATAATATTATCCATCATGCCTATACAAATATTGATGGTGTGGATGATGATATTGATGCAAAGCCTTTTTTAAGAATGGCATCTACCCAAAAAAAATACAAAATGCACCGTTTTCAGCATTGGTATTTCTGGTTTTTTTATTGCTGGTTGTATATCTACTGGATATTTTTTTCTGATTATAAAAAATATTTTACTCGCAAAATTGGTGATGTGCCTATTAAGAAAATGACTGTAAAAGATCATGTTTATTTCTGGGCTTATAAAATTGTTAGTCTTGGGATATTTATTATTGTGCCCATGATAACGGTTGGTGTTGTTGATACCATTACCGGTTATCTTATAATGACGCTTGTTGCAGGATTTATTTTAAGCATTGTATTTCAACTGGCGCATACTGTTGAGCACACACATTTTCCTATGCCTGATAACATAACCAATAAGATGGAAGACGAATGGGCAATTCACCAGTTAAAGACAACAGCCAATTTTGCAACGAAAAATAAACTTATTTCATGGTTTGTTGGCGGGTTAAATTTCCAGATAGAACATCATCTTTTTCCTAAAATATCACATGTACATTATCCTAAAATTAGCAAGATAATAAAGCAGGCCTGTAAAGAATATAACGTTACTTATGTTGAATATCCACGTATGTACCAGGCTGTAATTTCACATGTATCTTTTTTAAAGCAAATGGGCAGAGCTTAATTACTACATCTTCATTCTAAATAAAATAATTCCTGTTGCTACGGCTACATTAAGAGATTCTGCATTACCAAAACGCGGTATTGTTATTTTATTTTGTATGAATGGGATGATAGCATTACGAATTCCTTTTGACTCATTACCAACAATCAGCAAACATTCATCTACACTTTTCAGCGTATTTATATCTTCTCCGTTAAGCACTGCACCGTAAACATTTATTTTATTGCTTGAAAAAAAAGATGGCAGATCTGTATAAAAGATTTGTACGCGTATAAAACTGCCCATACTTGCCTGTAAAACTTTTGAGTTATAAAGATCAGCAGTATCAGCAGATGCAATAATATTTTCAATACCAAACCAGTCTGCAGTTCTTATGATGGTTCCTAAATTTCCGGGATTCTGTATACCATCAACAACTAATGTTATTTTATTTTTTAAAAGCGGAATTGTTGTTACATGTTTTTTATAAACAACGGCAAGTACTTTATTAGGCGTTTCAAAATGTGAAATTCGCTTTAATTCATCATCCGAAACTTCAGTTATATTTTCATACTTACTGTTGTTTTCAATCCAGCTTTTAACCGCATAAATTTTTTGTATTGCAAATTCAGAATGCAATAATTCATGCAATAACTTAACACCTTCTGCCACAAATACATCAGCAGCATTGCTGTTTTTTTTTAAGGATAAACTTTGGATATATTTGATCTCATTCCTGCTGAGCATCTTGTATGATTTTTACCACTAAAAAATTATTGCTTTATATAATTATTGCTTTAGCTGTTTGCTATAATTGTTCGTGCACCAGTGAAAAAGTTCTTTTTATTAACAGCGTGAAAGTAAAGAACTATCCCTGGGACACGCCTTTTGTATACAATAATAAAATAAACATTACAGGTAAGATAAGTAAAGATGAAAAAACACGCCTGCAGGAAAACCTTGCTGGTTTTTGGGCAGATAGTCTTCTTGCAAGAAGATTAGAAAAATTTGGTGTGTTTTATACTTTAAAAAATCCTCCTGTTTTTGATACTTCAACGCTTAGCACTACGCGCAGGTTTATGAGCAGTTATCTGTTTTCCCAGGGATATTTTAATGCAGTTTTAAATGATACATTTTATGTTGATACATTTCATAAAGGCAATCAGCCGGTGCAATACAGAACAACAGTAACTATAAATATAGAACCGCAGAAAAGAGTTATAATAGATTCGCTTTCATATAATCTTAACGATACCACCTTACAGCAAATAACCAACAAGTTTAAAAAAGCGGCTTTAATAAAACCAGGTAAAACGCCTTATTCAAAAGAGATACTTACGGCTGAGTTAGACAGGCTTGTTGCATTATACAGGCAACGCGGATATTATTTGTTACAGCGTGAAAACCTGGCAGCAGTTATAGATACAGTAAATGCGGCATTACTTAAGCTTACATTAGATCCGTTTGAGCAGGCACAGTTAATTCAGCAGATAGCAGATAAAAAAAATCAAACGCCAACAGCATCGGTTGCTATTCAGCAGCGCAGGTTTGCAGATACAACGGTTGCTTTTAACGATACATCTTTCCTGCATAAATTTTTTATAGGGCGTGTAAACTACTTTCCTGAAGTACAAATAACAGATTTCCCTGACAGCATAATTAATTATAAACCATTTTTCAAAACCTGGCCAGGCAATGGATATGAAGTATTTTATACTCATGGAACATTTAACCCACACATATTCCGGCATTTTAACTACCTGCATTCAAAAAGAATTTATAATGATGACCTGCTTTATAAAACCATCAATACATATGGGCAAATAGGTGCATGGAAACAAGTTGATACAAGAATAACTGTACGCGGAGATTCACTGGATGTAAATTATTTTTTATATCCCGACAGAAAACAAAACATAACCTATAACCTCGAAGCAAGTCGTAATACCGGCGACATATTAAGCTCAAATAATTTCTTTGGTCTGGCGCTTAATATAACATACAAAAACAGGAATGTTTTCAGGCAGGCAATTCAATCTACTACAAGTTTTACAAACGGTGTTGAGCTAAGCTTTAATAAACAGCAAACAAATTCTTTATTGCAGGCTTTCCAGGTTTCAATCGGGCAAACTTACAGCTTGCCAAGAGCGTTAATACCTTTTAAAGTAACGGGCATTGGCAAGCTTGATTTTATAAGAACTATCATAAGCGCAAACGCTTCTTACTCTGACCGGCAGGATTATTTTAGAATACGATCGCTGGTGGCTGATTATGGCTATAACTGGAAGCTGAAAAATAAAGTATGGCAGGTACGCTTTCCAAACATTGAATTGTACTCACTTGATACGTTACCGGCGCTTGCACAGGCTTTTATGAAAAATCCATTCCTGCGCAACTCCTTTAATACGGGTTATGTAGTAAGTGCACAGGCAAATCTGTCTATAACATACAACGGTAAAAATGGTATCACAAATTATGCGGGCTTTGCAGTGGAAGAATCTGGCTTACCCGGATTAAAAGATGCCAGCAGTAAAATATATCAGTACATAAAAGTTGCGGCTGAAACAAGAAAGTTAATACCGTTTGTTAAAACAAGCCTGGCTTTGCGTGCATTTGCCGGTCTTGGATACAACTATAATGAAACAGGAAGATTTGGTGTTACGTTACCTTTCTTTAAACAATTTGTAGCCGGCGGACCAAACAGCATGCGTGCATGGGCGCTGCGGCAGCTTGGTTTGGGCTCATCATTATTAAGCGATACATCTTCATCCTTCAGAGATAGATATGGTGATATGCAGCTTGAAGCTAATGCTGAATATCGTTATCCGATCGCACATTTTACGAGTGTAAACATAAATGGCGCTTTATTTATAGACGCAGGTAATATTTGGAACATTCGCAAAGACACTAATAACCCTAACAGTGAGTTTAACATCAACAGGCTTGGACATGATATTGCAATAGGAGCAGGAACAGGTTTGCGTTTCGACTTTCATTATTTTCTAATAAGAATTGATATGGGCATTAAGGTAAAGGATCCGGCACGACTTGCAAATGATGGCTGGATTGATGTAAGCCATTTTACCTGGCGTAATCATGAATTTGATAGTCCCAACAGGTTACCAAGAAATAATTATGCTGTTCAGTTAGGCATTGGTTTACCGTTTTAGATCGAATTTTTATGGTTAATTCTTACAGTGGCAATGTTCACTTTGCCTTTGAAGCTGTTAATGACAACAATGCTATTGTTGATGCTTACAATGCCATTGTTTATGTTGCATTTATCGTTGTTCACATTAACAGTAGCATCGTTAATATTTGATTCGTTATTTTTAAAAACGTTTTTACAAATAATTATCCTGCGCTGTACTAAGCTTAACTTCTTTTTCAAATTCAGCTGGTGTAACTGCATCATCAACCAAAAAATCACCTATCCTTGTTCTGCGCAGGTTGCTTAAATAAGCGCCTGTTTGCAATACTTTTCCAAAATCATTTACAAGACTTCTTATGTATGTGCCGGTTGAACACACTACTTTAAAATCAACCTGTGGTAAATTAATATTTGTTATTTCAAATGATGTAATAAAAATCTTTCTTGGTTCAAGTTGAATTTCTTTTCCTTTTCTCGCCATAAGGTAA
>CAZZXW010000251.1:0-1159 GCA_964658095.1 uncultured Parafilimonas sp.
AAGGGAAAAGCGCCTAAAGTTTGTACATCTTTCTTTTCATCAACAATAATTATTAATTGTTTTGATGCAGAAGCCACGATTTTTTCCTGCAATAAAGCGCCGCCGCCGCCTTTAATTAAGTTGCCGTTTACGTCAGCCTCATCAGCACCATCAATTGTAAGTTCCAGTTTATTTACATCATTTATCGAAACATAATTAATGCCTTCTTCCTGTAAAATAGTTTGTGTTTGATTTGAGGTACAAACAGCGGTAAAGTTTAATCCCTGTTGTTTACGTTTGCTTAATTCTTTTAGTAACCAGTAAACAGTTGTTCCTGTTCCCAAACCAATAAGCATATTCTGTTTTACAAAACCTGCAGCGTAAATTCCAAGCCTTTGTTTAATATCGCTTTGTGATAACATCGCATAAAAATAATTACAATAACAGAATGATGTTGTTATAATGTAATACGATTTTATAAACAGCTCATTATAACAAAAGGATGGCAGCTATATTATTTACAACTTAATTGAGAAGTGTACATTTACCAAAAATACATACGTGCATCTTAGTACTGTTGAAACGGTTTACGATATTTCACCAGAAGAATTTAAAAAGAAATATTACAGTAAGAACAAGCCTGTGGTACTGCGTAACCTTGCAAAGCAATGGCCTGCTTACACAAAATGGACATGGGATTATTTAAAACAAGTTGCAGGAGATAAAAAAATTCCTATTTATAATAACGTAAAGAGTGATGCTTATACGCCAATAAATAAAGCAGATGGCTATACTACGTTTGGTGATTATATTGATATGATAAGCAAAGGGCCTGCTGAATGGCGTATATTTTTCTTTAATATTTTTTCGCATGCACCGCAGCTTAAAGAAGATTTTACATGGCCTGATAATTATGTAAAAGGCTTTTTAAAAAGCATGCCTTCTATGTTTGCCGGCGGCACAGGTTCAATAACGCACATGCATTTTGATATTGATTTACCCAACCTTATTCACACGCAATTTATAGGTAAAAAAAGAGTGCTGCTGTTTCCAAATCAGGAGCAACATAAATTATATCGCAAGCCTTTTGAAGTATTAAGCCTTGCAGATTTCAGCAATTATTATAACGCTGAAAAAAGTAAAATGGATGTTACGAAATTTCCTGCGCTTGAATTAACGC
>CAZZXW010000251.1:1169-5160 GCA_964658095.1 uncultured Parafilimonas sp.
GATGTTATACTTGAACATGGCGACACATTGTTTATGCCAAGCGGTTTCTGGCACCACATGGAATATATTGAAAGCGGGTTTGCTATGAGCCTGCGTGCCTGGAATAAAACGATAGCCGGGAAAATAAATGGCGGATGGAATGTTGTAGGCATGCGCAACATAGATAACCTGATGAAAAAAACAATGCCTGTTAAATGGTATCATTGGAAAGAGAAGAAAATTTACAGAGCAGCAAACAAAGAAATGGTTGCTTCAAATAATTTATAATTGATGTTGATCGATTGTAATGAAAGAAATACTTGCATTATACGGCTTGAACAAGGCTGAATATTCTATTGAAAATTTTGGAAATGGCTTAATCAATCATACATGGATTGTTAACAACGGCAATAAGTATATTCTTCAAAAAATTAACAAAGCTGTATTCGCTAATCCTTTGCTGATTGATGAAAACATTCTTTTAATTTCCAATTATTTAAAACTGCATAAGCCTTCTTATTATTTTATAAAACCTTTAGCTTCTCTCAGTGATAAAACAATGGTTTGTTTTGAAGATGAATATTACCAGTTGATGAAATTTATTCCATCAAAAACATATTCAGTTGTTGATAATGTTGAAGTAGCATTTGAAGCCGCAAAACAATTCGGAAGGTTTACTAAAAATTTATCCGGTTTTATTACAGATAAGTTACATGAAACTATCCCACATTTTCATGATATTAATCTTCGATACAATCAATTTGAAGAAGCAATAAAAAACAGTAATCAGGAAAGAATTAATCAATCAGAAAAAATAATTCAAACATTACAGCAACATAAAAACATTGTTGATGTTTACAACAATATCTTACAAAATTCTTCATTCAAAAAAAGAATAACACATCACGATACCAAAATAAGCAATGTATTGTTTGATGAATATTACAAAGGCATTGCTGTAATAGATTTGGATACAACTATGGCCGGCTATTTTATAAGCGATGTTGGTGATATGCTGCGCACTTATCTTTCACCAGCAAGTGAAGAGGCAATAAACTTTAATTTAATCGAAGTAAGAGACGAATACTTTAAAGCTGTTGCTGAAGGTTACTTAAGTGAAATGAAAGATGAGCTGTCAAAAGATGAATTGAATGCTTTTGTATATGCGGGAAAGTTTATGATTTATATGCAGGCTTTGCGTTTTGCAACAGATTATTTAAACAATGATATTTACTATGGAGCAGAATATGAATTACACAATTTTAACCGTGCACAAAATCAATTACGCTTATTAGATTGCTTGATTGATAAAGAAAATTATTTCAATTCAATAGTAAAGAAGGTTGCACAGAGATAAGAGACAGCAAAGAATAATTAACTTCTGGTCCAAAGTTTCTCTTTACAAAAAACTCACATCTCATCGCTTAAACCAAAAACCGGCTTGCGTGTTTGCCATGCACCGTTTGTAAAATCTGGAATATGTTGTAATATGCCTCCTTCTGCAATTGACTTTTCACTTAATGGTGTTATTGAATACCAGGTTGCCAAATCATAAACATCCAGCGGGAATTCTACGTTGCGTTTTACACATTCTATAAAAGCATTGTCAACAAAAAAATCCATGCCGCCATGCCCTGCGCCTTCCGCATCTTTTTCAAAACGCTTCCATAGCGGATGATCATATTCATCCATATATTTCTTCGTATTTTCCCATTCATCATGCTTCGGGCTTTTGTCTTCAAAATAAATTAAACCAGCATCAGGTTCGCCTGCATGATTATCTATCCATAAACCATTAGTGCCCTGTACACGAAAGCCAAGATTGTATGGTTTAGGTGATGAAGTATCGTGTGTAAGTAAAATGGTTTCACCATTAACTGTTTGTATTTGTGTGCTTACAATATCACCTTCTTTAAATTTTATTTTTGCATTTGGATGATCTTCTCCGCCTTTTGGATTATTAACAATATAACGATGCAAGCCTTTCGCTTTTGTTGCAATTGATGAAAGCGCAGTTAATCGGTTACCACGATTAATATTAATCATAGTTGCAACAGGGCCTAAACCATGTGTAGGATATAACTCCGCATTGCGTGCCACATAATGATTGGTTCGCCATTTTGCTTCACTGTAACCTTTTGCACCAAATTCAACACCATTATCATAAGCCTGTTTGCCATCATTAAACAATACTTCACGCAAGTCATGTTCATAGCCACCTTGGAGGTGCAGCAACTCACCGAACATTCCTTTCTGTATCATATTCATCACTGCCATAACATCTCTTCTGTAACAAACATTCTCCATCATCATCACAGGAATTTTTGTTTGCCTGTGCACATTCACCACATCAAAACAATCCTGCAGTTTTACCGCGCCGCAAACTTCAACACCTGCCATTTTTCCTGCATGCATCGCATCAATTGCCTGTTCAATATGCCATTCCCATGGCGATGCAATTATCACTGCATCTATGTCATCACGCTTTAATAAATTCTTATAGTCATAATTGCCGTTGGTATATTCTGCAGGCGTTTTCTTTTTGTATTGCGCAACTAATTTTTGCGCATCAGCCATCATGCCTTTATCAGGATCGGCCATCGCAACAACTTCCACATCATTGCGTTTAAGAAATTCTTCAAGATGAGATTGTGCACGTAAGCCTGCTGCTATCATTCCAACTTTTACAATATCCTTTTTGGATGAAGCAAATAATTGTAATGGTGCATGTATTGCTGAAACAGCAATGCCCGATGTTGTAACATCTTTTACAAACTGCCTGCGTGTATAAGTTGTTTTCATCATTGATTGATTATTCGTAAACATATTAAATTTATGATTCCGATTATTATTCAGCTTAAGTATAAAAACTGCCAAAATTTTTTCTTGGTACATTTAATGCTTACTTAAGAATAAAGTTTAAATATGTTTGATCAAATTCTCGATCTCGTTAAAGAACACATCGGCAATAATCCTCAAATATCATCTGCAATACCTGCAGATAAACAGGATGAAGTTAGCCGTGAAGTTTCTCAACACATAACAAATGGTATTCAAAACCAGTCTTCGTCACAAGGTGGAATAATGTCTATGTTGCAAAATGCAATGGGTTCGGGCAGCACTGTTTCCAATGCTATTGAAGGTGGATTGGTAAGTAGCCTTACAAGTAAGTTTGGTTTGCCACCAATGGTTACAGGTGCAATTGCCGGCGCACTACCTAACCTTATTCAAAAGTTTATTCACAAAGCAAACGATCCTAATGATAACAGTGTAACACCGGAAAGTATTGGCAGTTCTGTATCAGGTAATCTTGGTGGGTTGGGTAGTTTATTTGGCAAATAATTTAGTACATCCTGAATAAGGTTTAATTTTATTCAGGATGTACTACGATTGATTATTCTTTTCCTTTTTGTTGGTCTTTGTTATCATTTTCCTCTGCTTTTTCTTTCCCTTTTTGCATCAGAGAAGATAAAGGCCCTTCCATATGTTCCTGCGGATCAGTTGTATTTAAAGTGTTAGGATCATTCTTAAACAAATCATCTTTCTTATCTGATTTTTGATTTGTGTTTTCTTGTTTTTCGTTTGCCATAATTATAATGTTTATTTATATAACGTAAACCTTTTACAATAGTTTAACCTTTAGCTGTTTTATGAATTATTATAAAAGAAATTATCATTTTAAATTGCGTTTTATTATTTATAATGAATAAAGTTTTTGCTAACGCTGATGATGCCATTTTTGATGTTGAAGATAATGCTACAATTATGTTTGGCGGCTTTGGTTTATGCGGCATTCCTGAAAATTTAATTGACGCATTAAAAAGAAAAAATATCAGCGGCTTAACATGTATTTCCAATAATGCAGGTGTAGATAATTTTGGGTTAGGCTTATTGCTTAAAACGCATCAAATAAAAAAAATGATGAGCAGTTATGTAGGCGAAAACGCAGAATTTGAAAGACAGCTTTTATCAGGTGAGTTAGAAGTTGATTTAATACCACAGGGCACGTTGG
>CAZZXW010000252.1:0-1698 GCA_964658095.1 uncultured Parafilimonas sp.
TTCTTTTGCGATAAGAAAAAAGAAGATGAGGTAAAGAACGCCATGCCAGCTACGCCGATTAATGAAAGTTAAATGCTCCGAAAAAATATCAAGTATAACCGATGATGCAATGATGCACAGAAATAAAATGAGAAATAATTTTTTATTATAAAATATGATAAAGCCAATATGAAATTTTGGTAAATATCAACGATGCCAATAACAGGTTGGCTGGTGCCGAATGTATTTCCAATCACCAGCAGTAGAAAGCTGATTAATAAATATTCATGTCTTTTGCGTTGTATATAATAAGATATCCTGGCTGAAAATTTTGAATACAACGGCACAGGAGATGCCTGCATAAATAATAATTGAGTTTGCATATAGTCTGTTTTCATGTAACAACACAAACCTATTCAATAGAAAAGAAAATGTTTTCTTAACAGGGGGTGAACAAGAGCTATTTTGGGGTAAGCTGCGGTTTCTTTTGTAAAGCTTTATTACAACATCATGAATGAGGCTGCTCATTTATCTATATAGAAGCAAGCATTTATTAATTGGTGCGAACTATCGAAATTATGTGGTAACGATATATGTGTTTTACAATATGACGCGTTTACAATAGCACCATTATCAAACACAACTTATAACGTTACTGCAAGCATCGGAAATGTACATCAACATTTATAATCCTGTTGGTGTTTATAACGCATGGATTGATTCAATTACTTACAGGGTAAAAGTTTCAACGCCTGAAGGTTGGTTGATAATGAATTTGTTCGATGTTCACATGTTTATGTGGTTAGAATGGTTTAACAGACTTATACATTTGATATCTTAATCAACAGGCAAATGAAGAAGATAATTTTATTTTTTATACTAATTATTCCAACACTAATTTTTTCTCAACAAAAAGAAATTCTTATAAAAACAGGTAAATTGTTTGATAGTGAATCGGGAGTGTTTGAAACCGGGATGGATGTTATTGTAAAGAATGACAGGATTGAAGATGTAAAACAGGATAAAAATATACCAGATGCAGAAAGAAAAAATTATAAGTTAATTGATCTCACTGCTTATACAGTTCTTCCTGGTTTGATTGATGCACATACACATTTGCTGTTCAAAGAAGAGCTACATCCAGGTATGGATTTTTCCGCACTTTCAATGGAGAAGACGTTAACCTTGCAAGGCGATGCCTATCGGGCTATTTATGGAAGTGTAAAAGCAAAAGGATACTTGTTGGCAGGCATAACCTCTGTTCAGGATTTGGGAAACTCCGGGAAATTTGCAGATATCGCCTTGAAAAAAGCAATTGAAGATGGACTGGTTCCTGGCCCACGAATGCGTTGTGCAGGGCAGGGCTTATCAAGTGAAGGTGGACAGTTACCTGGTTTAATTTATGCGCACAGAGATTTAGTGAATGATGAATACAGGATTGTAAAAGGGGTTGATGATGCAACACAGGCCGTAAGGGAAAATGTGACGCAGGGTGCTGATGTTATAAAAATTTATTCCAACAATACGCCAAACAAAACTGCACTATCAATAGAAGAAATTAAAGCCATTGTTAAGGAAGCACATCGTTATAATATAAGAGTTACTGCACATGCAACCGATAACCAGGCTGTTTATAATGCGGTAGCAGGTGGCGTTGACGGCATTGAACATGGTTACCAGGTTGATGATACAACACTTGCTTTAATGGCTGCAAGAAAA
>CAZZXW010000252.1:1708-5152 GCA_964658095.1 uncultured Parafilimonas sp.
GCATTATTGCTTCAACCGATGGCGATACAGAAGATTACAGAGCGTATGCACGTATTGCTTTTCCGGGCGATACAACGGTTGAAATACACATCGCACAGGCCCGTGCTTATTCTGCAGACAGGCTGAAACGCGCAATAAAAAAAGGTGTTACAATTGCTGTTGGCTCTGATGATTATGTTGATGTTGGAATGCCTTTCGGCGAACCTTCTAAGAGAGTTTTAATTGGTTATGTTGAATCGGGCGTAAGCATTACTCAGGCTTTACAATTTGCCACCATCAACGCAAGTAAACAACTGAACTGGAGCAACGAAATTGGCATATTAAAGAAAGGATACTTTGCTGATTTGATAGCTGTTGATTTAAATGCTGATAAAGATATTTATGCAATATTGAACGTTCATTTTGTAATGAAAGGTGGTATTGTTTATGTGAACAAGTGATAGATAATTAGAAATTGATGTTATACTACTTTTGATTTAATGGCTTTGGCAACTGCCTCGCCTTTAGAGTTTACATGCAGCTTATCATATATCTTTTTTATGTGGGAACGAACAGTATCAATTGCAATAAACAATTCAGCAGCAATCAGCTTGTAACTATATCCATTCACTAATAATTGTAAAACGGATTTCTCACGTTCTGATAAATCAAAGTCTTCGTTATTGCTATGATGTGTTGCAGAGAACATTTTTAAAACCTGCGTTGCAATAGAAGATGTCATAGGTGCGCCTCCGGTTTGTGCTTCATTAATGTATTCAAGCAGTTTAGCCGGTGGTGTTTTTTTCAATATATAACCATTTGCTCCGTTGCGAATAGATTGAAATACATTATTGTTATCATCAAATACCGTAAGCATTAAAACTTTTATATCATTGTTTTTTGTACGGAGTTTTTTCAAACCTTCAATGCCATCCATCTCCGGCATATTGATGTCCATCAGTATTACATCAGGTTTCAGCACTTCAACATCAGCAATAATATCACTGCAATTAGCAAATGCACCAACCAAATCATAACCATCGGTTCCGTTTAATAAAATGGATAAAGTGTCACGCAGCTGCGGATTATCTTCATACATCAAAACCTTAATCATACTTCAAAAAATTATACTGCAAATTAATTTATGTATAAAAAATCATAATCACATAAATATGTGTTTTAATGACCTTTGTTTGAAAAGAGAATGAAACCACATCATTAGGTGATATGAATCCCTAATTGAAAAAAAATTTTGCCTCACCTTTCTTTAAGCGCTACTCTTTTTATATTTAGAACGTCTATTGTCCAAGACTTTTTTTATTTGTATAATTAGAAAATCAGGTATAATATTTACTCAGGGGAATGATTAATGAAACATGTGTGCCTTTGCCCAGATAAGATTTAATTGTATAGTTGCCTTTAAAGCTTTTTGCGCGCTTTTGCATATTTTCAATTCCGTTACCATAAACAATCTTTGATTCATCAAAGCCAATACCATCATCAATAATTGTTACTAATAATTGCGCATGCTTTAATTCAAACTGAACAGTTACTATGTTGGCGTTTGCATATTTAGCTATGTTGTTTAGCGTTTCTTTATAAATTAAAAACAATGAGCGCCGCACATCCATGTTTAATGAAATGCTTTTTATTTTATCATTATCAATAAAAAGGTAAGTAATATCTTTTGGCTCAAGCACCGCTGCCGCATACTCACGCATGCGCGCTTCAATTTTTTCCATCGTATCATTTGCCGGTTTTATGTTCCAAACAATATCATCCATGGCATCCATCATCTGGCTGCTTGTATTGCTAATACGATTTAAATAACCTTTTACTTCACTTGCTTCATCAACTTTTGACTTAGAAAATTCACTGAGTATATTTATTGATGTAAGTGTTGAGCCAACATCATCATGTAAATCTCTCGCTACTTTTTCTCTTATCTTCTGAACCGCCTTAAGTCGCTTTATTTGCAGAGAATAAATAATATAAACAGGTACAAGTGCTAAAAGAATTATCAGCAATATAAACCACCATGTTTGCCAGTACGGTTTTGAGATGTCTATATCTATTTTCGTAGTGTGGGTACAGGGGATGCCGTCTGCATTCACACACCTTACTTCGAATGTATATGTACCCGGTGACAGTGATGCGTATGATGCGATATATGGATTATCTGCCTTTATCCATTGGTCTGATGAACCAAGCAACCTATAATAATAAGTAAGCTTTGTTGTGCCTGCATACATCAGCGAATTAAAATAAATGGCAATAGTGTTTTGATTATGATTGAGATGAAAGCCATTTTGTAATATAGAATCAACGGGCAGAAAATTATTGAACAGACTGATGCCGGTAATTGTTACATCCTTTGGTGTTTTCCTGTCAGTAATTGAATCAGGATTAAAAATGATAAAATTGCTTTTTTCACCTGCAAACATCACATCACGATTATTCAATAAAGTTCCGGTGTATAGCAAATCATCATTATTAATTACGGTTACCAATCCATCCTTTTTTGTGTAAGCATGAAACGAATTGTTGCGCCAATCGTATTTGGCAATGCCGTCATTCGTTGTCATCCAGACACGGTTATCTGCATCTTTTACAATTGTATAAACCGTATTATTAGGCAAACCATTGCCTGTTGTAAAATGCGTGAATATTTTTGTTTTGCTATTTAAAACATCAAGGTTTCTAAGCGGGCATATTACATAGATTGAATCATTCAGCTGTACAATATCATGAATGTAATTGGATGCAATTGCATTAGCAGTTTTGTTAACCCGGTTATAGGCAGCAACCACTTTATTTGTTTTCGTATTGATTACCTGTATGCCAAAACCGGCAGTGCATATCCACAGCAAACCTCTATTATCAATCATTAATTTTGAAATGAATGCATTGTCATAATCCTGTACAACTGTATAAGTATTATTTTCTTGCTTAATTATCTTTCCTGTTTGTGTTCCATACCAATAATTTCCTTCATTATCTTCTATCACCTGTCTTATGGTGCTGTTACCAAAAACAGAGGGATTTAAAAATTTCGATTTCTTTGTAACAGTATTATATTGAATAATATGTCCTGCCTGGCAACCAATTATAATCTGATGCCTGTTTGAATCATACAAAAACCCCCAGTTTGCATAGTAATCATTGGTAGCTTTAGGTACGCCTTTAAAGATGTTTTTCTTTATTAAGCTATCTTCAGTGATATTTAAATCACTCTCATATTTAATAGCGCTGACGCCTTGTCCCCAGCTGCTGCTTAAAACTATATTGTTAGTTATATTATGCAGAGCAGTAAGCGATGCGCCATTTAGTATGCTAAACCAGCCATGACGTACATAATTGTTTGTTACTATTGCCTGGTATAAACCGTTATCAGAAATAATCCAGAAATTTTTATCCCTGTCTTCGAATACCTGCTTAATAATAGAAAAACTAATACCTGTATTA
>CAZZXW010000253.1:0-5117 GCA_964658095.1 uncultured Parafilimonas sp.
TTTATAATAATTATTGTAAATAACGGTGCCGCTAACAGGCGACCGGTTTAGATGTACATTTACAGGGCTCATAAATATGCTTAACTGAACACGTGTATCATTAAAAAATTCGGTTTCAGTAACCTCTTCTATTACTACCACTTTACCATCTGCCGGCGCTACAATCTTATTTTCAGCAAACGTTAAACTTCGGTTTGGAACGCGAAAAAAAAGCACGATGAATATCAGCAAACCAAAACTGGCAATTAAAACAAGCAGTGCCAGCCAGCGCATATCATCATTAAAAAAATAAAATGAAAGCATATTAACAGCAACAAATATTAAAATGCTTACAGCAATAATTTTATATCCTTCGCGGTGAATAGTCATAACTTAACAGCAAATATAGAATAGCTAAACGCTTTTAATTAAGAAAGAGTTTTACATACAGCCAAACAATTGTGGTGGCAAACAGCAGCGAATCAAACCTGTCTAAAAAACCACCATGGCCAGGCATAAAATTACCACTGTCTTTAACACCTGCCATGCGCTTTAATTTACTTTCAAATAAGTCACCAGTTATACCGCTTACACAAATTAAAAATGTAAGTAGTATCATCTGCATTATATCAGCCTTAAAATAAATATAACCTAAAATAGTAACTATTATAATGGCAAGCAAAGCACCGCCAATTGTGCCCTCCCATGTTTTTTTGGGTGATACGGATGAAAGCGATGTTCTGCCAATAAGTGAACCAATAATATACGCCATTGTATCATTTATCCAGATGGTTGCAATAAGTAAAACAGGTATTATTAAGCCTAGATCAAGAATGAACATACTGCCTGAAACGATGCCTTGCACACGCAGGTTAATCATCAGTCCGCAACTCAATGAAATGTAGATCAAGCCGGCTACAGAAATAAATAAATTTTTAAAACTGAAATGATGGCTGAATAAAAATTCATTTAAAGGCAAAACAATGAGCATGATCAACATAAGATACAAACCTGCGTTACTTGTTTTGATGGTTTCAATTTTGAATGCACCGCTTGCCATCCATAACATAAACCCAAAGCCAGCGAGCATTATTCCATATTTGTGAAAAGAAGAAATATATTTATAACCGGGTGCAATTAACGCAGCCAGCTTTTGATACTCCAACCAGCAGCCAAAATGTATAACAGTAAATAAAATCAAAAATGACCATGTGTTCGTAAACAAGCCGCAAAGCATAACTGCTGCAAAAACTATTGCAGTTAATGTTCTTGTTTTAAATGTTTTAATTTGCAGCGCCATTTGTGTAAAAAAATTGAATATAGCTTAAAGCGCAGTATTTTTAAAACATGAATCTGTTAGGAAATTTAATCTGGCTTATCTGCGGTGGTTTTTTTGCAGCCATTGGTTATTTTGTTATGGGTTTTGTTTTCTGCATCAGTATAATCGGCATACCGTTCGGCATTCAGTGCTTTAAAATTGGTTTTCTTGAATTGATGCCTTTTGGGAAAAAAGTGGTTACTACAAATTCATCTGGCGGTTGCTTAAGCCTGTTGTTTAATATAATCTGGATTTTTACCGGCGGCTTATACACGGCTGCAATACATCTTGTTTTTGCGTTGATATTATATATAACAGTTATTGGCATTCCTTTCGGTCGGCAACATTTAAAACTTGTTGAACTTACATTATCACCGTTTGGAAAAACAATTGTTGATGCATGAATTGATTCGTTTATTCTGGTGATGTAAAGTTGTTTGAAGCTTCTATATACAAAGCATTTTTTGTAAGCATGTAAACGTTGTTTATATCAAGCTGAAACTTTACTGCACCCGAATCTATTTTGTTTAAATGATACACTGATTCTTTAAATGTTTTTACGTTATAGCGATGTATGTTATATGCTGAATCAAAGCCGTATAAATCTTTCTTTATAACCTGTACAAAACTTAAATGCGGTTGCGGAATATTTTGTTTGAAGGCACCGTAGTAATCAAATATCAGCCAACCGGCATTTGCATCATATAAATAAACAAAGCCAGTATTATCAATAATTTTTTGTGGTGAAAACGATTCATTAAAAATGGTTCTGAAATCCGGCGTTTGTAATAAAATATTTCCGTTATCATCAATCTTTTTCAGCTTGTTTTCTACAGCATCAAACACCCAATAATTGTTATCATAGCTTTGTGCTGCAGCCAATGCCTGAACAATTCCATATTGCCGTAAATAAACAGTATTTTGATTACTTAAGAAACGGTCAAGAATAACCAGCGTTGAAAAATCTTTATAAAACACACAAATCTTTAAAGGGTTTGAAACATCAACCGAATAAATATCTCCATACTTTCTTAAAGCGTTTGAAACGGCAATAGAGTCGCCCTTATCATCAAATTTCTTAAGCTGATTATCATTATTGATTAAATAAACGTTATTGAAATTATCAACATAAAAATCTTTATAGCTGCCTTCAGTAAAAGTTTGTTGAAGATTGATTGATGCACCAGATTGCGCAGATATTACATCAGCATTTAACAAGATCAATCCTAAAAAAATAAAAATTATTCTTCCCATTTTTTTAATTCAACGTTATTGCCATCAAAAACAGCATACGTAAAATGTGTTATCCAATCACCGAGATTTATATAATGGCTGTTATCATGTAATTGAATATTTAAAGGCAAATGCCGGTGACCAAAAATAAAATAATCAAAGTGCTCTTTAGCTAAAACCTCCCGCGCATAAATAACAAGCCATTCATTGTTTTCACCTAAAAAAATTGCATCGGATGAGCCAGTTTTTTCCCTGCTTTTTCTGCTGAAATAATTCGCTATTGCCATGCCTAATGTTGGATGCATCTGGCCAAACAACCATTGGCAAAATTTATTTCTGAAAATTTTTTTGATGAATTTATAGCCGTGATCGCCTGGCCCTAAACCATCGCCATGCCCAACATAAAACTTCTTTTCGCTCCATTCAAAAATTTTTGGCTGAAAGTAAACAGGTATGTTTAATTCGCTTTCAAAATAACCACGCATCCACATATCATGATTACCTGCAAATACTATGATTGAAATACCACTGTCGGTTAGTTCTGCAAGCTTACCCAACAGGCGCACAAAATGCTTTGGAACAACTGTTTTGTATTCATACCAGAAATCAAAAATATCTCCGGCAATAATTATCTGCGTTGCATCATGCTTTATGCTTTCAAGAAAAGCAACAATCTTTTTTTCTCTTGTTAAGCTTGAAGTAAAATCAGGTGCACCGAGATGAAAATCGGAAAGAAAATAAACTTTTTTGTTGATAGGCAGTTGCATGCAACTGTAAAAATATTACTTTATGATGTTGATGTTTCAACCAAAAAACAAAACACTTCTTTTGGTCCGTGTACACCGGTTACCAAAGTTTTTTCGATATCTGCCGTGCGACTTGGCCCGGTTGCAAAAGTTATTAAAGAGGGAAAGTTATTTTGATATTTTTTATGCATTAATTCAAGCGCATTTTTAATATCATACACCAACTGGTTTGTATAAGCTATGCAAATATGTACCGGCGCATAAACACTAACCGTTCTGCCGCTTTGTTGTGCGGTGCTTAATGCAATGCTGCCTGTTCTTGCGACCAAATATTCGCAGGTTGTAATGGCAGCATCACAGTTAGCAAGATCGTTTGTGTAATCAATATTTAAACCTGCTGTTGTTAATGCTTGCTGAAGCGCATCATCTTTAATAAAAATATTTTTCCAGCTTCTTGAAGTAAATAAAGATTGTAACTGGTTAACTAATTCTTTATTATTAATACAAAAAGAAAATTTACCAAGCAGTGCTGTAAAATTTTCTGCAAACTCAACTTCCAGGTCTTGTGCTGCCGGCTTAAAAATATCGGTTGATGAACTTGTTTCAAAAGGAACAGGCACCGGTGCTGCCAGTGCCTGCTTAATTTTTTTTAAAATATTATTTTTTGCAGAAGATGCTTTCATATTTATGCAGTAGCCGGCTTTGGCGAAGGCACAGTTAAACTGCTGTCGTATGGAGGAACACCGGCGCTGATTGTACCGTTATGTTCGTGACCTTCTTCATCTTCATTTTCTTTATCGTCTTCATGCTTTTTATCACCGAATGGTCTTTCGCCAATCAATGTTTCTACATCACTTTGAAATAAAACTTCTTTCACTAATAATTCCTTTGCCAATATTTCAACCTGTAATTTCTTCTCAGTAAGTAAGGCTTTTGTTTTCTGATATGCAACATCAATTAATTTTCTTACTTCTTCATCAATTATTTCACCTGTTTTTTCACTATAAGGTTTCATAAAAGAATTATCAGCGGCAGGATCGTAATAGCTTATGTTTCCAATCTTATCATTCATACCATAAACTGTAATCATAGCATAAGCAGTTTTTGTTATCTGCTGCAGATCATTAGAAGCACCCGTTGAAATTTTACCAAAGAAAATTTCTTCAGAAGCTCTTCCGCCAAGCGTCATACATAACTGATCCATTAACTGATCTGTATTATATAAATACTGTTCTTTAGGCGTGTATTGTGCATAGCCTAAAGCAGCAGTACCACGTGGCACAATAGTTACTTTTAAAAGTGGATATGCATGTTCTAAAAACCAGCCGCATATTGCATGGCCAGCTTCATGATAAGCAATGATTTCTTTTTCTTCGGGAGAAATGATCTTATTCTTTTTTTCAAGACCGCCAATTACCCTGTCAATCGCATCCTGAAAATCACTCATCTCAACCATCTCTTTTCCTTTGCGTGCTGCAATCAACGCAGCTTCATTACAAACATTTGCAATGTCTGCACCGGCAAAGCCTGGTGTTTGTTCCGCAAGCTTGAAGATGTTTAAAGTTTGAGAAATTTTTATTGGCTTAAGATGTACGCGAAATATATCTTCCCTGCCTTTTACATCAGGACGATCAATAGAAATCTGTCTATCAAAACGCCCCGGTCTTAACAATGCGGTATCTAATACATCCGGCCTGTTGGTAGCAGCAAGAATAATAATACCGCTTTCACCACCAAAGCCATCCATTTCAACCAGCAACTGGTTTAATGTATTTTCACGTTCATCGTTACTTACAATTGCATTTCTGCCACGGGCACGGCCAATAGCATCAATTTCATCA
>CAZZXW010000254.1:0-995 GCA_964658095.1 uncultured Parafilimonas sp.
GGGCACGGCCAATAGCATCTATTTCATCAATAAAAATTATACAAGGTGATTTTTCTCTTGCCTGTTTAAACAGATCACGTACACGGCTTGCACCAACACCTACAAACAATTCAACAAAGTCAGAGCCGCTCATGCTGAAGAATGGCACCTGTGCTTCACCTGCCATTGCTTTTGCCAGCAACGTTTTACCAGTTCCTGGTGGGCCAATTAACAATGCGCCTTTTGGAATTTTACCACCGAGTGCCGTATATTTTTTTGGATTTTTAAGAAAATCAACAATTTCCATTACCTCTACTTTCGCTTCATCCAAGCCGGCAACATCAGTAAAAGTGATATTTACTTTAGCGCCTTTATCAAACAACTGTGCTTTTGATTTTCCAATATTAAAAATGCCGCCGGGACCACCAGCACCTGCACCGCCACCAACTTTACGCATCAACAAAACCCATAATCCAACAAACAATAACACTGTTATAATAGTATTTGCCAACGGGCCAAACCATTGACCTTCATCGTAAACTGTTGTAGGAACTTCAGGTATGTTGTTGTCTTTATAATACTGGTCAAGCTCACGGTTGAAACTTTCCCAATCGCTTATCTTAAATTCAAACAAAGGTTTTGAAGAAGCATCCGCAGAAAGCGGCTTTGAAAATTTTTCCCTGTAAAAATCTTTGTTTAGACTACCGGGTTTTATATAAATGCGCACCAGTTCTTTGTTGCGCACTTTATCAATTTTTGCAACATCATTCTGCTTCAGCATATTTTCTTTGAACTCCTGTTCTGTAACTGTTTGTATATCTGCATTACCGTAGTTAAGTACATTGTATGCAATTAATATAACAGCTACAAAAGCATAAATCCAATATATACTAAATCGTGGGCCACGTCGGCCTTTATCATTTGCGCCTTTTTCGTAAAGATCCGGCTTTGTTTTATTTTTTTCCTGTGCCATATATGCTTAATCTCATTAATTATTTAATAGTACGGGTTAAGAG
>CAZZXW010000254.1:1005-5094 GCA_964658095.1 uncultured Parafilimonas sp.
ACAAGATTAATTATGTTCTGTTACCTGCGCATCGCTCCACATTTCTTCCAGTTTATAAAACTTTCTAACATCAGGCAACATTATATGTACAACCACATTAATATAGTCAATCAAAATCCAATGCTGTGCCTGGTAACCTTCATGATGATATGGTATTTCAGCGGTTTCTTTTCTTACTGTTTCTTCTACAAAATCTGCAATAGCTTTAACCTGTGTTGTACTGGTTGCTTCGCAGATAATAAAATAATCACTTATAGCTTCAGGAATTTTTCTTAAATCAAGTGATACTAAATGCTCGCCTTTTTTTTCCTGAATTGCTTTAATAATAAACTTTAAAATCCGGGAGTTTGAATTGAGTCTTGTTACAGTATTTTTTTTTCTTGAAGTTAAAGCTGTGATAGGTTCCAAATAAGAACTTTTTTATTTTAAAATTTTGTTGTTAATCATCATAACTTATTTCTAAAACATTACATCAGTAAATAAGTTTAAAATGCTTTGTCAATAAGCATTTGGTTCGATTTTAAAAAATATAAATTTGTTCAAATTTAATCATTCTTTGTTAGCTGAATCAACAATTGCGATAATCGGTAAACCATTTATAAAATTAAATTCGGTTGACAGCACCAACAACTATGCCATGCAACTGGTTAAAAGTGGTACTGCAAAACATGGCACTGCTTATTTTGCTTACGAACAAACTGCAGGCAAAGGCCAACGCAATAAGCATTGGTTATCTGCAAACGGTGAAAACATAATACTATCAATAGTTTTACAAGCAAAGCCACTTTTTGTTCAGCAAAAATTTTTATTAAATGTGATAACTGCTTTATCTGTAAAAGATTTATTTAACAAATACACAACTGATAAAATTGAAATAAAGTGGCCCAACGATATTTATTGGTGTGACAGAAAGGCAGCAGGAATTCTAATTGAAAACATCATCGCTGGCAATAAAATACAATGTTCTGTTGTTGGATTAGGAGTGAACATTAATCAAACGCAATTTAGTACAGCATTAAATAATCCTGTATCGCTTAAACAAATTACAGGTAAAACTTATGATGTAATTAAACTGGCTGAAGAACTGTGTTTGATGTTACAGGATAAATATCTTCAGCTGATAAATAATGATAGTGAAGTTCTAATGAAAGAATATAATCTTCATTTATATAAAAGAAACCAGATGGTTAATTTTAAAAAAGATGATACAATATTTGAAGGATGTGTAACAGCCGTTGATGAAGCAGGAAGATTAATAATTAAAACTCCAGGTGAATCAGCATTTGAATTTGGAACAATTGAATGGCTGATACAATAAGTTTATATCAGCAAAGCAATTTAAATTAGTTTACATACTTGCCTTATTAATGTACAAGATTGGAACAATTGCAACAGCACTTAATGCGCCTTCAAAACTTGCAGATGAAGATGCAGCAATAGTTCAATTGCTTACAGATAGCAGGCGCTTAATTTTTCCGGAAACAACTTTATTTTTTGCGCTTGTTACACAACAAAGAGATGCACATATTTTTATTAGTGAGTTGTATGAAAGAAACGTAAAGAATTTTGTTGTGCAAACAGGTTTTGATACTTCACTTTTTACAAAAGCCAATTTTATTTTTTTGGATGATACATTAGCTGCCTTGCAAAAAACTGCAGCTTATCACCGTGCACAATTCACTTATCCTGTAATTGCAATAACCGGAAGTAACGGCAAAACCATTGTAAAAGAATGGTTGTATCAATTGCTTTCACCGGATTATAATATTGTACGCAGCCCGAGAAGTTATAATTCGCAGGTTGGTGTTCCGCTAAGTGTTTGGCAAATGAATACAGGTTATAATCTTGCTATTATTGAAGCAGGCATTTCAAAACCTGGCGAGATGCAACATCTTGAAAATATTATTAACCCAACTATCGGAGTGTTTACAAATATTGGTAATGCGCATGATGAAAACTTTATTTCAACAGACGAAAAATTGAATGAAAAAATAACCCTTTTCAAAAATTGTAATGCTGTTATTGCAAACGGCGATGATTCTTCAATAACAGATATTTTACATCAGCAAAGCAAAGCATTGTTATTTAATTGGGGTAAAAATGCAATTAATAATGTTATCATCACATCATTAAAAAGAAAAGACAATTCAACAGCAGTTGAGCTTAATTATCAGCAAAATACTTTTGAAATTCTAATTCCTTTTACAGATGAAGCATCTATACAAAATGCGCTTAGCTGCATAACTGCCTTACTGTTTTTTAAGATTGATATTGAAGTTATAAAAGAACGAATTCAATTGCTTCAGCCAATTGATATGCGGCTGCAATTAACGCCTGCAATAAACAACTGTGCCTTAATTAATGATAGCTATAGTTTTGATATTGCTTCGTTTTCTGTAGCACTTGATTTTATGCAACAGCAAAATCAATTCACAAAAAAAACTATAATCCTTTCTGATGTGCCTGGCGCAAACAGTAAAGGCATATATGCTGAAATTGTTTTTATGCTGAAAGCAAAAAGCATAAAACGTGCAATCGTTATTGGGGAACACTGGAGTACTTACTA
This sequence comes from uncultured Parafilimonas sp., assembly GCA_964658095.1. Taxonomy (GTDB): domain Bacteria; phylum Bacteroidota; class Bacteroidia; order Chitinophagales; family Chitinophagaceae; genus Parafilimonas. The sequence continues at coordinate 3,572 of CAZZXW010000254.1, forward strand.
TCCTTTTCTGCAGGATGCGGTTGCAGATGTTCAGCATTTTCCTACAACAACAGTTTTCTTGTATCAATTCTCTTCTATTCATTTTCGAGATGAACTGATATTATTAAAAGGTGCACGAAAATTCAGCTTTGAAAATATTGCGGCTTTGCTTCAGCAAAAAGTGCATCAAACAGTTATGGAAATTAATCTTACAGCAATGATCCATAACCTCAATGAATATCGCCGCATCTTAAAACATGGTGTAAAAATTATGGCCATGGTTAAAGCATCCGGTTATGGAAGCGGCAGCGAAGAAATTGCTAACGTGTTGCAGTATCATAAAGTGGATTATGTAGCGGTTGCTTATGCAGATGAAGGCATTGATTTACGCAAGGCGAATATCCGCTTGCCAATAATGATCATGAATATTGATGAAGATGCATTTGAAGCAGTAGTGCAATATAATCTTGAACCAGAAATTTATTCGTTATCTATTTTAAGAAACTTTGATGCCTTTCTTGATAAACAGGGTTTGCAGCAATATCCTGTGCATATAAAATTTGATACAGGCATGCACCGGCTTGGTTTTAATATTGATGAAGCTGATGAACTGATTGACTATTTTAAGAACAGCAACCGCATGGTTATTCGTTCCGTATTTAGCCATCTTGTTTCAGGTGAAGATGCACGGGAAGATGCATTTACTCTAACACAGGCTGAAAAATTATCTGCTGTCAGCGATCAGATTAAAATTGCACTTGGCTACTCTTTTCTTCAACATATATCAAACTCTGCTGCAACTATACGCAAGCCGCAGTTGCAGTTAGATATGGTTAGGCTTGGCATTGGTTTATATGGAATTGACAGCAGTCATTCAAAAAAATTAAACTTAAAACCGGTAACATCATTAAAAACTACAATTGCCCAGTTGCGTACTTTGCAAAGTGGAGATACTGTTGGATATAACCGTAAAGGAAAAATAATTAATGAAAGTGTTATTGCCACCTTGCGCATTGGTTATGCTGATGGCTTACGCAGATGTTTAAGCAATGGCAACGGCAAAGTTTTTATTAACGGAAGGCATGCACGAATAACCGGCAACATTGCAATGGACATGACAATGGTTGATGTAACCGGAATTGATAATGTGCACGAAGGTGATGAAGCAGAAATATTTGGTGCTAATATTCCTGTTGAGACGGTTGCAGAAAGCTGCGGCACGATTGCTTATGAAATTCTTACAGGCATTAGCCAGCGTGTTAAACGCGTGTATGTGGAAGAATAATTATATTCATGGCTCTTGTTTATTTCAATCTTTTATTTAAATAACTCTGAATTAAAAAATGCACCAAAAGTGCCGCCATACATATAATCCAAACAATAGCAACCATTTTTAAAAGATTGCTTTCTCTAACTTCTGTTTCTTTTAAGGATCTTCCCACTGCTATATAACCTATATCAGCAGCATTCACTTTTTCAAACACCATTGCCATTCGAACGTTACTTTGCGGTTGCCATGTTATCATGTCTTCTTTATTGTTATT
>CAZZXW010000255.1:0-5092 GCA_964658095.1 uncultured Parafilimonas sp.
GCAAGGCTGTTTGAATACAACTCATTCAGAACGGCCATGGCTGTTTTATTCTCGTTGTTGATTGCAACCGTGTATGGAAGAAGAGTAATAAACTTTTTACGCAAAAAACAAATTGGTGAAACGGTACGTGATCTTGGCTTGCAGGGCGAACAGCAAAAGAAAGGTACACCGACAATGGGCGGTATTATTATTTTATTAGCGATTATAGTACCAACATTATTGTTTGCTGATTTAAACAAAGCTTACATACGTCTGATGTTGTTATGCACAATTTGGCTTGGCGTTATTGGTTTTTTGGATGATTATTTTAAAATCAAGGCAAGAAGAAAAGCATTGGCTGAAGGAGGCACTTATTCTAAAAAAGATCGTGATGGTTTGGCAGGTGTTACTAAAATTATAGGGCAGATTGGTTTAGGTGTTATCATTGGTTTAACCTTATACAATAATAATAATGTAGTTGTTGAAAGAGAACTTACCGGAGGACAAACACTACAATCAACATTAGAAAAGGGCGAACGTGTTGCAAGAGATTCAAATGTTGTTACAAGAAAAATTAATGGTGTTGAGCGCCGCTTTGCAGAAGTTAAAACACCCATTACTACTATTCCTTTTGTAAAAACACATGAGCTTAATTATAGTAAGATCATCAGCTGGATAAGTCCTGATGCTGATAAATACACGTGGATTGTTTATGTAATCATCGTAACATTTATTATAACAGCGGTTTCAAATGGTGCAAACATAACCGATGGCTTAGATGGCCTTGCTGCTGGTGTAAGCGCCATTATTGGTGCAGGTTTGGGCATCTTCATTTTTGTTAGCGGCAACTATGTGTTTGCAGATTACCTCAACATCATGTATATACCAAACTTAAGTGAGCTGGTAATTTTTGTAGGCGCATTTGTGGGTGCCTGCATTGGCTTTCTTTGGTACAATACTTATCCTGCACAAGTATTTATGGGAGATACCGGCAGCCTTGCATTAGGCGGCATTATAGCATCACTTGCCATTATTGTTCGTAAAGAATTATTAATACCTATTTTCTGCGGTGTGTTCCTGATTGAAAATTTAAGCGTAGTGATACAGGTAAGTTATTTCAAATACACCAAGCGTAAATATGGTGAAGGCAGGCGAGTTTTTTTAATGAGCCCGCTGCATCATCATTACCAAAAAAAAGGGTTTCATGAAAATAAAATTGCAGTAAGATTTTGGATAACAACAATACTGTTGGTAGTAGCATCAATAATAACATTGAAGATCAGGTAAGATTTTTAATTAAGAAACATGTCATACAAACTTGTAATACTTGGTGGAGGAGAAAGCGGTGTTGGCGCAGCACTGCTCGGTAAGCAGCAAGGTTATGATGTGTTTTTAAGTGATGCAGGTGTTATCAGTCCAAAATATAAATCAGAGTTAAGCGAACATAAGATTGAGTTTGAAGAAAGCGGCCATACAGCAGATAAAATTCTTAGTGCAACTGAAATTGTAAAGAGCCCTGGCATACCTGAAAAGAATGAAATGGTGAAAGCCATTCGTGCAAAACAAATTCCTGTCATCAGTGAAATTGAACTGGCATATCGCTTTAAAGGTGATGCAAAAATTATTGCGATAACAGGCAGTAATGGCAAGAGTACAACCACATCATTAATATATCACATCTGCAAAACTGCAGGTATGCAATGCGCATTGGTAGGCAACATTGGTTATTCGTTTGCAAAGCAAATTGCAGAAAATCCAAAGCCATTATATGTGGCTGAAATAAGTTCTTTTCAGTTAGATGATATAAAAGATTTCCGCGCCGATGTATCACTTCTTTTAAATATAACAGAAGACCATCTTGACCGCTACGATTACAAATTTGAAAACTATATCAACAGCAAATTCCGCATTATACAAAACGCAACAATGAATGATTACTTCATCTACAATGCAGATGATGAAGTGATAAAAAACAAACTGCAGCAAATAACATTACACACCAACTTATTACCATTTTCTATGCAATACGAACCAACCAACGGCGGCTACATAAAAGGCAGCAACATGATGTTGCGTGTACGTGAAGAGCGCATCAGCATGAGTATTTATGATTTTGCATTAAAGGGCAAACATAATCAGTACAACACAATGGCTGCGGGTATTGCTGCTGCAATAATGGGCATTCGCAAAGAAAAAATACGTGAGGCAGTTAATGATTTTAAGAGTCTTGAACACAGGATGGAATTTGTTGCAATGGTGCGTGGTGTTGAATTTATAAATGATAGTAAAGCCACCAATGTAAACAGCACCTGGTTCGCTTTAGAAAGCATGCAAAAACCTGTCATTTTAATACTGGGCGGCCAGGATAAAGGCAATGATTATAGTTTGATTCAAGGGCTTGTAAAAGATAAAGTAAAAGCCATTGTTTGTTTAGGAGTTGATAATACAAAAATTCACGCAGCATTTAATGAAGTTGTTGCAGATATAATTGATACAAACAACGCTGAGGATGCAGTGCAGGCATGTTTTAAGCTTGCCACAAAAGGTGATGTGGTGTTGTTAAGCCCGGCTTGCGCAAGCTTTGATCTATTTAAAAATTATGAAGACAGGGGAACGCAGTTTAAAGCAGCGGTAAAAAATTTATAAGCGCTTATTAATTTTTTATGATAACCACTTTCAAAGACCAATTATTCTCGCAAATAAATGCTGCGCAGAATGTGCATCGCAACATGGTAAAACGTGCAACCGGTGATAAATTTATCTGGAGCATCGTGATATTGCTTGCCATAACATCATTGCTGGTTGTGTATAGTGCAACCAGTTCACTTGCATACAAATATTATGATGGCAACAACACTATGTATTTATTCAAGCAGCTTGCGTTTATTGTGGTGGGCGTAATGGTAATCTACTTCATGCATCGTGTTAATTATACCATCTACTCAAGAGTATCATTATGGCTGTATATCATATCAATTCCATTGCTTGTTTATACTTTATTTTTTGGTGTTGAAGTAAATGATGCCAGCCGCTGGATCAAACTGCCTGTTCTTAATCTTACCATTCAAACAAGTGACTTAGCAAGGCTTGCGTTATTCATGTATATATCAAGACAACTAAGCCGCAAACAAAATGACATCAAAGATTTTAAGAAAGGTTTTCTGCCATTGATTATTCCGGTTATAGTTGTTTGTGTGTTAATAATGCCGGCAAATCTTTCAACCGCATTACTTACAGGCCTTACTTCATTGTTACTGATGTTTATTGGAAGAGTAAGCGTTAAACATATACTGCTTGTGTTTGGTATTGCAGCTATCCCTGTTATGCTGATTATTGCCGTAGCTGTTTCAACATATAATGGTAACGCAAAAGAAGATAATGGCAAACATACGATTGCTTCATCGCTTACATCAATGGGCAGGTTTGGAACATGGGTGCAACGTACACAGGATTTTATTTATGCAAAGAATGAAGACATTCCTTACCAGGTGCAGCAGCAAAATATTGCTATTGCCAACGGTGGAATTTTCTTTGGTCTTGGGCCCGGTAACAGCAAGCAAAAAAATTATTTACCGCAGGCTTATAACGATTCAATCTATCCAATCATCATAGAAGAATATGGTTTGTTTGGAGGATTGTTCATTATTTTTTTATACCTCGTTTTTTTATTCCGATGCATTCGTGTGTTTAGAAAATGTCCATATGCATTTGGTGCTTTTCTCGCACTGGGCTTGAGTTTCACGTTAGTGATACAAGCTATTGCAAACATGGCGGTGGGCGTAAATCTTATTCCTGTTACGGGTGTAACGTTGCCGTTGGTTAGCATGGGCGGAAGTTCATTTTTATTTACCTGCGCATCAATCGGCATCATCTTAAGTGTTGCAAGAAATATAGAAAGAGCACCTGCTGATTTACCTGAAGGACAAGAGTTGAATCCACTGCCAAAAGTAACCTTGGTTGAAGTTGACGATACAAAACGAAGAAGTAAACCTGGAATTGAATAATGAGCGCAACTAAAATCATAATAGCAGGTGGCGGAACAGGCGGACATATTTTTCCGGCGATTGCAATTGCAAATGCCATAAAAGAATTGCAGCCGCAAACAGAGCTTTTGTTTGTTGGTGCAAAAGGAAAAATGGAAATGGATAAAGTGCCACAAGCCGGTTATGAAATTAAAGGTCTTGATATAGCTGGTTATGAAAGAAGTTCTTTGATAAAAAATTTATGGTTGCCATTTAAGTTGATTAAAAGTTTTTTCCAGGTAAGAACAATCTTCAAAAGTTTTAATCCTGATGCTGCAATTGGTGTTGGCGGTTACTCAAGTTTCCCCGTATTGAAATTAGCGCAGAAAAAAAGCATTCCAACATTTATACATGAGAGCAATTCGTTTGCGGGCAAGAGCAATATCATGCTTGGTAAACATGCAACAAAAATTTTTGTAGCGAACGAAGGCATGAACAAATTTTTTCCTGCAGATAAGATTTTAATAACCGGAAATCCTGTTCGAAAAAGCATTGTAGAAAGTACAATAAGCAAAGAAGAAGCGTTGAGTTTTTTCGGTTTAGAACAACATAAACCAACCGTGTTAATTGTTGGCGGAAGCCTTGGTGCAAAAAGTATTAATGAAGTTATATCACAGCATATTCTTGAATTTAATTCTTTGGATTTGCAACTGATATGGCAAACCGGTAAGGCAACATCAATTGCTTATTTACAAAGAGCAAAAGCCTTGCATAATATATGGGCAGGTGATTTTATAAATGAAATGGATAAAGCATATGCTGCTGCAGATATAGTTGTATCAAGAGCCGGTGCAATGGCAGTTGCTGAATTATGTGTGGCAAAGAAGCCGGTAATTTTTATTCCGTTTCCGCATGCCGCAGAAGACCACCAGACAATGAATGCAAAGTATCTGGTTGAAAGAAATGCGGCTTTAATGATTAAAGATGAAATGGTGGGTGCAAGATTGTTTTCAGAGTTAACAAGCCTTGCCAAAGATCAATCAAAACAAAAAAAATTATCTGATAACATAGCAGCATTTGCAGTAAAAGATGCGGATAAAAAAATAGCAGAAGCAATTCTTAAAAGTTTAGGTGAGTAAATTATCAACCAT
>CAZZXW010000256.1:0-5087 GCA_964658095.1 uncultured Parafilimonas sp.
TTTATTCTTTGTTTTTTTAAACTGCAAACTGTCTATACGATATTTAGTGTACACCTGATTAATAGAATCAATTTGCTCTAAGCAAAAAGATACTGTATCATTCTGAGGTGTCAAATTCTTAACTGAGATTAAAGCTTTTTTGTATTTAGTCAAATTGCTATCATTCGCAATTTTATCTGAGATGCTTTCTTTGACTTTGTATATAATTTTTATTTTGTCTTGATTTCTAAAAATATCTATAGAAAACTCTTGTCCTGAAACAGGTGTTGTTGCTCGAATATTAATTGAGGCAGTTGGTTCTTGTCGCTTTGAAAAATAACTAAAGGATGCAAAAGCTAAAAAAAGAATTACATTTTTCATGTTCGTTATTTTAGCATTATTGCCAACTCAAATATAACGCTATACCGAAGATCGGATATTAAAATTCTTCGGTATCAGTGTTATAAAATATTAATACTTTTTTTGCGCAGTGTACTTATGCCGTGCTATTATAAAACCCCTGCTTGCACAAAATCCAATGTTAGCGATATGTGGCTTTATTGTCCGTTACATATTTGCCGGTATCAGTTAAATGATCGCCGAAACTCTAAGGGCGAAAGGTTTGTCTTTGTCTTAAATATTTTGCTGAACGATTGCGAATATTCAAAACCCAATTCATAAGCGATTTCACTTATCGTCTGGTTTGTGGTGGACAGTTTTTCTTTAGCTCTTTCAATCAATTTGTTGTGAATGTGTTGTTGTGTGCTTTGTCCTGTTAGTACCTTGAGCAGTCCACTTAAATAACTTGGTGAAACATATAATGCTTCCGAAATATGTTGTACAGTCGGCAAGCCTCTTGTTACCAAATTATCGTTGTTGAAATAATCATTCAGCAATTTTTCCAAGCGGTCAACAATTTGATGATTGGTTATTTTTCTGGTAATAAACTGTCGCTGATAAAATCTTTCAGAATAATTGAACAACGTTTCTAATTGAGAAATGATAATGTTTTGACTGAATTTGTCAATGTTGGTGCGATATTCCTGCTGAACATGTTGAATAATATTGTTGATGGTTGCTTCTTCTTTTTCAGAAAGAAACAAGGCTTCATTTACCGAATAATCAAAGTATTCATATTGTTTTATGGTTTTGGCTAATGGCGTATTCCAAAGAAAATCAGGGTGAATAAGTAATATCCACCCCGAATGTTTTGGTGCTACATTTTTATCAACTTCAACACTAAAAACCTGGTTAGGTGCCATAAAGAACATGATACCTTCGTCAAAATCATATGCTTGTTGGCCATATTTGATTTTGGCATTCGAGGTTCTTTTAAGCGAAATAGAATAAAAATCAAGCACCCAGCTATGCGAAGTATTTTCCTGCAAATTCTTCATTAAAGCATAATCTACCACGCTGATTAATGGATGTTCGGGCTTTGGCAAACCTCTGTACTGATGAAATTCGCTAATGGTTTTAATTCTGTATGGTTGTTTGTTTGCCATGTTAGAAAGATGATTATTGTTGATTGTAAACAGCAGCAAATTCTTTAGCAAAATCTGTCATTTTTACTTTTCCCAAGGTTGGTTTGTGTTGATTGTAATCGTCAAATAATTTCCCGTTGCCTTGCCGGGCAATATTCATTTCTATAAAGCCTTTTGCTGCTTGCGGATTAAAGCCCGCTGCTAACAAACCACTCAATAATTGTTCGTCAGGAATGGCTATCCATTTCAAATCGGGTTTTCCAATTGCTTCACCTAAAATGGTTGCTACTTCATCACTCGTTAATTCATCGCTTGCAATGTAACGGACTTTTCTTCCGTCGAACGGCAATTCCATTTCTTCGGCAATCACATTGGCAATATCCAAGGGCGAAACCACAGGCTCTTTGTAGGAGGCTTTATAGTTCTGCACAATTGCACTCTGTGTTTTTATTGAATTAATAAACGCAAACATGTTGTAATAAAAACCAACAGGCCGCATTGTTTTAATTGAAACACTATTTGGCAATCCCTCCAAAATATTTTCTACCAAATGGTGCGTTGCCAGCATTCCTACGCCCTTGTCTGTATGTCCGCCAATGCTGCTTAAATGTATCACTTTTGTGACGCCCGATTGCTGAATAGCTTGCACATAACTTTTGGCAATGTTCAACCAATACGCTTCTGTATCTATGCTGTGATCAAAGAAATTGAAAGGTGGTTCCATTAGATACACAATGTCTGCACCTTTAAAAGTTGCGGTTAAAAAGTCTGCATCGTCTATTGAACCGATGGCGGCTTTTGCTCCAATATTTTCAATTTCATTTTTTCTTTCGGCTTTACTGCTGATGAGTGTAACGGAATGTCCTTTTTGCACCAACTTTTGTGTGAGCGGTTTACTGATATGCCCTAACGAGCCTGTTACTACAATTTTCATTTTTCTATTTTTTTGTTGATGCAAAGGTCAATGATAATGTAAGAACAGATGTAGCCAAATCTACTTTAGTTGTAGTCAAAAATGGTAAGTGTGCCATTAGCGCAACGTTTCAGCATTTATGAAAGTAAGGCAATAGAATTGGTCAACCTAATACAAATGCTTAATTGAAAACTAATGTTGAAGATAAATACAAATGTTGAATAGCGGAGTGTTTGACGATAACAAAGCTGATAAGGATTACTGCTGAAGGCTGCAATGTGCCTTGCTTGCGCTCAATGCTGTTAGGACACATTGCGGAAAAGAAAAATTCCGTAAAAAAATCGCCGGAAATGAATACCAGATCAGTATTAAGAATGCGTTTACTTTTTAACCCGAATCCCTGGTGAAACTCTTATAGTTATCTTTGCGCCATGCAATTACTAAATGGTAAAGAAGCATCAGAAAAAATAAAAGAACAGCTAGCAGTTAAGGTAAAAGCCTTACATAACAAAAATCATCGGGCCCCGCATCTTGCGGCAATTTTAATTGGAAATAATGGAGCCAGCGAAACTTATGTTGCCGGCAAAATAAAAAGCTGTGAAGAAATCGGCATCCGCTCAAGTCTTATAAGATATAACAATGAAGTTTCGGAAGCAGAACTGCTTTTGAAAATAACAGAACTAAATGTTGATGACTCTGTTGATGGCATTCTGGTCCAGCTTCCGTTACCAAAACAAATCAGTGAACAACAAGTAATAGAAGCTATAAATCCTTTAAAAGATGTTGATGGGTTTCATCCTGTAAATATCGGTAAGCTTACACAAGGTTCTCCCACATTTATATCAGCAACACCTTATGGAATACTTCTTCTGCTAGAATATTATAAAATACAAATAAAAAATAAATATGTAGTTGTAATAGGTCGCAGCAATATTGTAGGCAGGCCAATCAGCATTTTATTAAGCAGCAATGCATCGTACGGAAATGCTACTGTTACACTTTGTCATTCCCAAACAAAAAATTTAAAAGAAATTTGCCTGCAGGCAGATATACTTGTGGCAGCCCTTGGTAACCCAGGTTTTGTAAAAGCAGGTATGGTAAAAGAAGGTGCTGTAATTATAGATGTAGGAATCACAAGGGTAGAAGATGCTTCCGCAAAAAAAGGTTTTCGCATAAAAGGCGATGTTGATTTTGCTGAAGTAGCGCCAAAAACATCTTATATAACACCTGTTCCCGGTGGCGTTGGTTTAATGACAATATCAGCTTTACTTACCAACACAATGAAAGCGTACTTAATGTGTAATAATTTAATTGAGGATATTTTTAAGTGATGATGAATGAAGAAATAGCAATCAGCAATCAACGGTCAGCTATCAACAGTAAATTGTCAACGCTTCCTGTAATGGAAACCTTTTACACATTACAGGGCGAAGGTTTTTACCAGGGAAACGCTGCATATTTTATTCGTCTTGGCGGTTGTGATGTTGGTTGTTTTTGGTGCGATGTAAAAGAAAGCTGGGATGCATCTGTGCATCCGCAGAAAACTATTAATGAAATTATTAATGAAGCGAAATCAGTCATCAGTCAACCGTCAACGGTTAACAGTCAACCGATAATTGTGATCACCGGCGGCGAACCACTTATACATAACCTGGATGAACTAACAAAACAGCTTCAATCAAACAATTTTAAAACACATATTGAAACGTCCGGTTCTTCGCCTTTATCTGGGTATTGGAACTGGATTTGCCTTTCACCTAAAAAATTTAAGCAACCTTTGCTAGAATCTTTTCAATCTGCTAACGAATTAAAAATGATTATTTATAATAAATCAGATTTTAAATGGGCTGAAGAAAATGCTGCACAAGTTTCACTCAACTGCAAATTGTATTTACAACCAGAATGGAGCAAGGCCAATGAAATAACGCCTCTAATAATAGAATACATAAAGGCAAATCCCAAATGGCAGTTAAGCCTTCAAATTCATAAGTATATAAACATACCCTGATTTAAGCGCTTTTGTTCGTATCTCATTCGTACCATGTTCGTACCACCTTCGTATCATGTTCGTGACACTCCGCCTGGTCAGCGAAGATTGTACGAACAAGTAGCGAACATGATAGTAATTTGTTACAATCCATAGTAAATCGTTACAGGAAAGAAAATTACTATCAGCCCTTATATCTCTTTAATTCAAACTTTCTCTTTCACCTTTCAATCGCTGTATATTTGCCGCCCTATTTATAATTAAGCATTGTATGTACAGAACACACACCTGTGGAGAACTTAAGCTAACAAATAAAGATGAGCAGGTAACGCTGGCTGGCTGGCTGCAAACGGTTAGAAAGTTTGGAGCTATAACCTTTATTGATCTGCGTGACCGTTATGGTATTACGCAGTTATTGTTTGGCGAAAACCTGAATGCGCAACTAGAGGCAAATCAGTTGGGCCGCGAGTTTGTGTTGCAGGTAAAAGGAAAAGTTGCTGAACGTAGTAATAAAAATAAAAATTTACCAACAGGCGAAATAGAAATCTTGGTAGACGAATTTAAAGTGTTGAATAAATCAGCAGTTCCGCCATTTACTATTACAGATGAAACCGATGGTGGTGATGATTTGCGCATGAAGTACCGTTACCTTGATTTAAGGCGCAACATTATTAAAAAAAACCTTGAGCTGCGTTATGCTGTCAATCGTTCTGCAAGAAACTAT
>CAZZXW010000257.1:0-5082 GCA_964658095.1 uncultured Parafilimonas sp.
GCCGGTTGTTTAAATAATATTCCTGCCGTTCTTTTGCCGCACTGTCTAACAAATCTAACAAGCTGTTGAAAGGAAAAGCTCCTCTAGGTACAATGCTACTCCCGTTTTTAAATCGTAATCCAGGAAATCAATAAGCAATCGCCGCAGGCTTTGGCTGAGAACATCTGTTTCGTTAAACCGTAAAAATCTTTCTATGTGTTCTTGCAACTCTTCACTGATGCTGTATTCTGTTTGCATGGCTTATGTTTTACAACTATAAAATAAGCATGTACTTACAGGATAAAATTTTCAACGACCTTCTAACTTATACTTAATAAAGACTTTTTTACACATTATTGCTAACTGCTAAAAGCCAACAGCTAAAAGTAACAATCATCTTATACGCATGTATACAACAGCTTAGTTTAACGCAGCTTTGTAAGTGTTTAACCACTTATCTTTATTCTTAATTACATCACATGGAATTTATTCGTTATGGTGGTATCGCATTAATACTGGGTGGTGCTTTTATGATACTGGGACGCAGGACTAACCTGAGATATAAAACTACTTTTATAATTTTAGGAGCAATAACTTTGATAGCTGCTGCAGTATTTTGTTTGCTAAACAATGACTAAGCACATACATAGTTTAACTATTCACTAATAATAACATCTATTACTTATAACACATGGAAAAGACCATACATGAAGGCAGGAATGTAAAACGCATACGTGAGATGCTGGGCATTAAGCAGGATGCCTTAGCCATTGAATTGGGTGATGACTGGAACCAGAAGAAAATATCTTTATTAGAAGGTAAAGAAACCATTGAACCGCAAATATTAGATGAAGTTGCCAAAGCTTTAAAAGTACCGGTGGAAGCGATTAAGAATTTTGATGAAGAATCAGCAATAACATACTTTAATACTTTCACCCATAATAGTATTAATTCTGTTTGGGCAACTAATAACAATTGCACTTTTAATCCTCTTGATAAAGTTGTTGAATTGTATGAAAGATTGGTTAAAGAGAAAGAGGTTATGATTGAGGAGTTGAAGAAGATGCATAAATAAGTAAACCGTAATGTGCTTGCTCTTTGCAGAGGCATTGCGGAAAAGAAAAACCCCGCTACGACGAGTAATACAAATCTGAGATTTGCCTACGATTTGACGTAGTCTGGAGACTATGTCAAACATTTAAAGACTACGCCGAGCCGGGGAAGAAAAACAATCAATAAAATTTGCTTCTAACCAGTGTGCTTTAAAACCTTATAAATTTTTTCCTCTATTTGTTTTGGATTAAAAGGTTTATCCACCACTTCATCTGCAACAATTTTGTAGTCATCGGTTGTGAGGTTATAGCCTGCCATCACAATTATAGCAGTGTTCAATAATTCTTTTTCTTGTTTAATCTTTTTAGCGGCTTCAATTTGTAGTACATCAATCACAACTACATCGGGTTTAAATTCTCTCATTACAAATATTGCTTCTTCTTCATTTACACACTTAGTCTCAAACCCCTTTTTATTGAGCCACCCCTTTATAAGCTCCATCATGTCTTCGTTATGATTTACTATCAATACTTTAGGCATACACTGTAGGGGCAACAGGTGTGCCAGATTAACCCCACACCCTTTTTTATAGTCTCACTAAAGATGGCGTTACATATGAATGAATTCAGCCGTCACTCTTGTATAATTGGTCTGTTTTATCTAATAATGCAGTAGCCATTGTCTGAAGAGTTTTGATTTTCAGATAAATTACTTTAACTTCCTCAAATTGTCGGTTATCTCTTATAGCTTGTTTGTACTTATCCGTTTCTATATTGATTAGTTCTTGAATATTGTCAAGTTCAGACAAAGATTTTTCCACGAAAGATTTATTTATAGATGAATAACCAGTTATCTGAAAGTGGAGATTACAAAATACCGTTCCTGTATGTAGGTATTTTTATGTGAACTCAAGAGTGAGCGAGCTGATTAGAATAACACAATATACAATATTTATAGGCGAACTAAGAAAGTTATTTAGTGTTTCTTGTCCCATCTTATATAGTTACCATATTTTAAATGTAATTAATCTTTGTTAAAGGGATTATTGCACAACGTGCCTTTATTTATCATCCATGCTCTTAAACAACACATTATAAGTGCGTTTGCCGTTGAAAGGCGGATCAATATAAATCAGGTCAATAAACGGCTGCGGGTTTTCATCTTTCAATTGTTTCAGTACATCCAAGCAATCACCGAAATAGAGATGGTTCATTGAGATAAAATATTATCTATAATAGTGTTCCCTTTAAAATAACACCTGCGATGGAAAAATAAATTACCAGCCCTGTTACATCTACTAAAGTTGCAACAAACGGTGCTGAACTGGCAGCAGGATCAAGCTTGCATTTTTTTAATATCATTGGTATCATTGAGCCTGCCAAAGTGCCCCACATTACAATACCAATAAGAGAAAAGAAAATAGTAATGGCAATCAACAGCCAATGTACAGTATAATTATACCAATGTAGTTGCTGCCATATAGTAATGCGTATAAAACCTATTGCGCCTAACACTATGCCTAATGTAAGGCCGGATAATATTTCCCGCCGCATTACATACCACCAGTCTTTTAATGATAGTTCTTTTACAGCCATTGCCCTTATGATTAATGTGGCCGCCTGTGAGCCGCTGTTGCCACCACTTGAAATAATTAAAGGAACAAATAATGCCAGTACAACTGCTTTCGAAATTTCTTTATCAAAATAACCCATTGCCGTAGCCGTAAGCATTTCACCTATAAACAGGATGATCAGCCAACCGGCTCTTTTTTTCACCAATGAAAAAAACGGGGTTTTTACATACGGGTAATCCAAAGATTCCACACCACCAAATTTCTGCATTTCACGTGTATTGCGTTGTTCTTCTGCATCTAAAACATCATCGATAGTTATAACACCCATTAACAAATCGTCTTTATTTGTTACCGGTAATACGACACGGTCATATTCCTTAAATTTTTGGATTGCATCTTCCTTCGTATCATTAATATCAAGTTTTAGGCAGAACTTATCCATTACTTCCTCTATCTTCTTTGTTGGTTCGTTAAGTACCAAACGGCGGATAGGTATATCTTCTATCAGCCTTCCATTTTCATCAACTACGTAAACAACATTTGCTGTTTCTGTATCCGGCTGATGCAAGCGTAAATGTTCATTTGCTTCAGCAATTGTCATATCTTTTTTTAAGGTAGTAAATTCTGTATTAATTAAACGAGCAACACTTTTTTTAGGAAAGCCAAGAATATCTAATGTGGCTTTTTTATTTTTTTCAGAAAGAAAATCTAAAAAGCCGGTTATTTCAAAATCTTTTAATGCTGAATAAAATGCAACCCTGTCATCAAGGCTCATTGCATTAAGCAATGTAGATGCATTGGTTGGTGGCATCGCCTGGATAATCTTTTTTTGCATCACATTATCCAGGTAAGGAAAAATCTGCAGCTGGTTATCAAAAGAAAAAGAATTAAAGGCAATAAACACTGAATCAGATGGCAGGCTGTTAAACACCTGTGCTACTTCTACAGGATGCAATTGATGCTTATCATTGTTTTTAAATAACGCTGTAATATCACCTTTCAAAAGTTTTTGGGTTATTGTCTTTAAATTCATAAGTCGTTACAGTAATTTATTAGTTACAGATTCTTAAAAACAAATATAATCTCATATTGCCTTAACTAACAGGTAAGCATATTACAATAAAGTTTATAAAGATGATCTTTCATGTCCATCATCGTCGCCTTTAGGAGCAATGTAATAAAGCGATAAAAAATCAAATTCCCGCTTTCGGAGAAAACGTTCGATTTCGTTGATAATTCTTATTATAAACTAAGGCAAGAATATATGCAACAACCTAGCAATAGTAAAGCTGAAAGAGCAGCAGTACAAAAGCCAAATCAAAGTGTAAGGATAAATGTGTTGCTTATCATTTGTCCTTGATCTTTTGGTTCTTTTATTTCGTACATATTTGTTTTTACTTGCCTCAATGAATGCTATGCATTTCGATCAAGCGAAAAGAACATTAAAAAAAATAATTAAAGCAACCTTATTAATCAGATTCCCGGCTTCTCGAATAAGTCGGGACAGGTCGCGGGAATGACGTTTAGTGTGGTTGAGTAAACACTTAAACGTTGATAAGGTTAGTTAAAACATCTTCACTTGTTACTTCAATCACTCATTATGCTGCAGCAAAACAAGGTATAAACGGTTATAACAGTGTTGTTCCAAGGTAAGCTTATACATACAGTTGGTTAAAACAGGGCATAATGTGGCAAAACAAGGCATAATTGGAGGCGTTGTTATTTTGTATATACCAGCGTTCTAATTTAGTGGTGCAATTGCATACATGCCCATACTAGTAACAGCATGTATTGAACAGAAACAATTTTTATTAATTTTTAAAATTCATTATTACTATGGGTACATATCAAAAAGGCGTTATGGGCGCTTTCTCGGGTACCATTGGCACCGTTATCGGCGGTAACTGGCGCGACATTAACTACATGCGCAGCCGGCCCACAATAAGAAAGCGTACGCCTACTGAAAAGCAACTGGCACAGCAAGCACGCTTTACTACCGTGGTGGATTTTGAGACCACCATGACCGGTTTGCTGGAAATTACATTTAGGAATTATGCTGTTAAAATGACTGGCTACAACAGCGCTTTAAGTTACAATCTTAAGAATGCTGTTACGGGCAAGTACCCTACTTACAGCATTGATTACAGCCTGGCTTTGATCAGTCGTGGTAAGTTGCTGAATGCTGTTAACCCGGCTGCTACTGTAACTGGTGAAACGGTTTTCTTTACCTGGACAGATAACAGCGGTACAGCAGAAGCTGAAGCAGATGATGCAGCCATACTGGTAGTGTACTGCGAAGCACTGAAAACAACGTTATATACGTTGAATAGTGGTACACGCAGCAGTGCCAGTGGCACTATAGATGCCACCATGTTTAAAGGTAACACCGTACAAACATGGCTGGGCTTTATAAGTGCGGATGGTGCGCTTGTTGCCAACAGTTTTTATACAGGAGAGCTTACCATAAGCTAAGGCTG
>CAZZXW010000258.1:0-5082 GCA_964658095.1 uncultured Parafilimonas sp.
GATAATACGGCAAACGGATTTGAAGCGCTTTATAAAAACACAACGGGTGAGCTTAATACAGCAAACGGATCGCTTGCGCTTTTAAACAATAGTACGGGCAATTACAATACAGCAAATGGTGCAACTGCGTTAGCATTAAACACTACCGGCAGTTCTAATGTGGCCGCAGGCTATCAAACACTTTACTCAAACACAACAGGGTATAACAATACAGCTAATGGTGTAAAGGCACTTTATGCTAATACCGCAGGTTATTACAATACAGCAAATGGAATGGCTTCGTTATATTCCAATACCACCGGTTCAAGCAATACAGCAACCGGTTACCAGGCACTTTATTCTAATACTACAGCTTATGCTAACACAGCAACAGGTTGGGATGCACTTTACTCAACCACTACCGGTGTTGGAAATACCGCTACAGGAGATGAAGCACTTAATAACAATACTACAGGGGAACTTAATACTGCTACCGGTTGGCTTGCGCTTTTAAATAACACTACCGGTAATTATAATACGGCACACGGTATGTCGGCACTTGCATTAAGCACTACCGGAAGTGGTAATGTGGCATCAGGATATCAAACACTTTATTCTAACACCACAGGATCTAATAATACTGCTTACGGAACAAAAGCGCTTTACTCGAATACTACGGCAGACGCTAACACTGCAATCGGTGATGAAGCATTGTACACAAACACAACCGGCGCTGGTAATGTGGCACTTGGTTCAATTGCTCTGCACAGTAATACTACCGGTTCTGATAATGTAGCAATCCAGACAGCACTGAACAACAATACTACCGGTAATTTTAATGTAGCAATGGGCAATGGTGCGCTCACTGGTAATACAACAGGTAGTTACAATACAGCTGTAGGGCCATTTACGTTGGAAAGTAATACAACAGGTAGTTATAATACAGCTATTGGTTGGGCAGCAGCAGTGCCGTCTCAAAGTAATCTAAGCTATGCTACTGCTATTGGTGCCGGCGCTGTAGTTAGTCAGAGCAATAGTCTTGTGTTAGGTGGCACAGGCAACTATGCAGTCAGAGTAGGAATTGGTACTGCAGCACCGCAATACACATTATCAGTTAACGGTACCATACAGGCAAAAGAAGTAAGGGTTGAAACAGGCTGGAGTGATTTTGTGTTTGATAAAAATTATAAGCTGCGGTCGTTAAAAGAAGTGGAGAAATATATTAACGAGCATCAGCATCTGCCTGAAATACCATCTGCTGCAGATATACAAAAGAACGGTCTTGCAGTAGCCGATGTGCAAACCAAAATGATGCAGAAGATTGAAGAGCTTACCTTATACGTCATTCAATTACAAAAAGAAATTGATCAACTTAAATCAAAGAACAATGAGAACAAGTAATTACCTGCGTGTATTTGTTCTGTTGATCTTTGTTGCTTATTCTGTTTGCAGCTTTGCACAACAACGGCCGAAATTATGCGGCATTTATAAAATTGACCAGGCTGCTTTACAAAAGGCAAAAGAGTTTGAAAGCCGGAACAGCACAAATAACGCCGTACAATCTGCCAGCTTTGTATTACGGGTGTACTTTCATATTCTTAATTGCAGTGATGGTACTTTACCCGCAGCAACAGCAGCACAAATCACTACTGAATTTAATACACTGGAAGCTGCCTACAGTGCCAATAACATCTGTTTTGTAAATGCTGGCTTTAATAATATTTATGATACAAAGCTGGATACGAATTTCAATGCAACTTCAGATGATCCGGCGCTGTTTAATTCCTACCGCGTTCCCAATTGCATCAATGTATTTTATCTCTGGCAGATTAAAGGCAACAACAATGCATGCAGCAATAACTGTGGCATTGGTGGCACCAGTCTTTCTATACCCAATACATTTTGCCTTATTTCAAAAGGCAATATTGGCGCAGGCCAAACGGTGGCACATGAAGTTGGGCATTGCATGGGTTTGCTGCATACGTTTGAACCTTCTGACGGCTATGAAGATATTGATGGCAGCAACTCTTCCAGCGCCGGCGACCAGATCACAGATACACCTGCTGATCCGTTTGCATACCAGGGACAAAGCTGTTACTCAACTACTACCAATGGCTGCACTTATACAGGTTCCTGTAAAGACCCTAAAAATGCATCCAACTTTACTCCGCCTTATACTAACCTAATGGCGTACTGGTGGGCTGGCAGTGGTGTTACCTGTTATACATCGCTTGCTTTAACCAGCGGGCAATATACAAGGGTAAACAGTTATCTTAACACCAACAGTGATCTTCAAAACTGCGAATCTCCTGCTAATGTTACATTAACCAACATTGGCATAAGTTCAGGTTATTTAATGTCATCTGCAATAAATACCCTTACTACCACCGGTAATGTATTAATAAGCGGTAATGCAGTTGCAACCTTAGGTGGCCATACCGTTTTGCTGGAGCCTGGTTTTGATGCAAATACAGCTAATAACGCCTTTACACTTATCCGTATATCGCAATGCACCGGCACACCAAATTTTGCCAAAGCTGAAACGCTGAAACCGGTTACAATTGATAAGAATGGTAATACGTTGCTGGCTTATCCAAACCCAACATCGGGTGCAGTAACACTTGCTTTTACATTGGCACATGCTGAAAGTAAATTATCCGTTCAGTTGTATGATGAAAATGGAAAGCTGGTAAAAACAATGGCATTAGAAAATTTGCTGAAAGGAAAGAATACAGCGAATATTGATATGTCTAAGTTTAGTTCAGGTATATATGCTGCTACAATCCAGGGAACAGACATGTTGATGAAAGTGCTGATCGCAGTACAGAAATAACGGTGAAAATAACAAGCCTATACTGCAGGGCCTTATGTTGTACTTAATAACTAAGCAATAAAGGCCCTGCTAAAATAGGTTTGTTGTTAGCACTTTGTGGCAACCATACCCGTACCACATTTGCTTTTATACCGTACTATGTTCGGTAAACAAACCCGGTTAATTACATGTATCCACTGACTGGAACACAGCCGGACATTCAACGCATTGGCTCTTACCAGGAGACAATGCGAGGCAGGCTTATAACACAAAGTTTTCGGTTGCGTTTAAAGCTATGCTATAAAGACCTGTTACGACAGAAAATAATCGCAATAAAGACGTGGTTATTCTTTTTAAAATCCTTTACTTTTATAAAAACAATATTTATGACTAAACCTCTACGCTTCTTGCTTGTTGCAATTTCTTTTTTTACAATTCAATCTTCATTCTCACAGGTAACCTTAATAACACCTTCCGGTTTTAAAATTAACGGAGGATTGGTTTTACCTAACGGACGGGTTCTAATGGTAAGCAGATCACATAGCGGGCTTTACACAACAGATGGTACTTCAATTTCACTGGTAACTGACTCATACGCAGGCAATGATTTATCTACGCCAACTGCCTTGCAATCTGCCGCCTCAGGTATATATAAAGGCGAATTGTATTTTACTTCGTTTGTTGCCGACAGTGTACCAAAATTATATGCTACAGACGGAACCAGCGGTGGTACACGCTTTATAGCACAGATTAATAAAACAGGCAATCCTGACATCAATGATGAATTTATATTTAATAATCTGTTTTATTTTATTGCTAATGACGACGTGCATGGTAATGAACTCTGGAGCACAGATGGTACAACCGCTAATACCAGGCTCGTAGCTGATATTAATGGAGATTCATCAAATAGTTTTCCTGGTCAATCGCCTTATTACCCGTATAACAATACACAATTTTTTATAAACGAAAGTTATGTATTATTTACAGCTTATGGTGCAGACTCCACCTTCGGTTTGTATAAGCTTACAGCCTCAGGTGTTTCATTATTAGAAAATAATTTTGCTGACAGCACTACTTTAAGTTACGATACTACCGGCAGTAAAACATTTTTCATTGCCACTTCAGGTAGTGGTTCAACAGCATCTAACCAACTCTGGGTAACAGATGGCATCAGCACCAGTTTATTGTATAATTCCGGTGCAGGATTTACTATTTATTACCCCCGTTTAGTTGATGGCAAAATTGTTTTTGGAGTAAAAAACAACAACACATATGCAAGTTCACTATGGTCAACAGATGGCACTACTGCCAACACTAAACTTTTTAAAAACATTAGTAGCACAATTGGTAGTACTACTAACATTGTGAATAATAAACTTGTTTTTGCGGTTCATGATTCTACAGGAAATGAATTATGGAGCACGGATGGCACTGCTGCCAATACAATACTACTTCTAGATACAACTGCTGAAATTAATGAAAGCCATATTGTAAATAATAAACTTCTTTTTACAACTTCATCCAATTCTACAGGGAATGAATTATGGAGTACAGATGGTACTGCTGCCAATACCAAAGCAATTAAGCATATAAGAGTTATTAATGACCTGGGTTTAATTTTAAATAATAAACTGATTTTTTCGGGCTATACAAGTACTACGGGAACTGAATTATGGAGTACGGATGGCACTGCTGCTAATACGATTTTATTAAAAGATATTGTTCCGGGAAGTTATAGCTCTGATCCGATATTTCCATATAATGAAGCTGCTCTTCAAAATAGTGTTACGAATGGTAATACTATTTTCAGCTATTATACACTATTTAAAGGTAAATACTACTTTACAGCAAATGAACAACTCTGGAGTACGGATGGTACACCCGAGGGAACAACTTTGATAACAAATATCAGTGTTCAAGGCAGTAACAGTTCGTTTTTCTATACCACCACCGGTATTTATTTTACTGAAGAAGATGAAGACCGCGGCGAGTTTGGACTATGGGTAACCGATGGCACTGCAGCAGGAACTAAAAAAATAGAAGGTTATGGTAGCGGTAATCGTAAATCCGAATACCTGTTTGTTTATAATCACCAGCTGTATTTTAATAATTATTATTATGATACAGAAGCAGATTCTGACCTGTATAAGATTGATACAACCGTTTCCATTCTGCCTGTAGGCCTTTCAAACTTTACAGCTTCCTTGCAACCTTCATCCGTTTTATTGAACTAGCAAACTGCAACAGAAATTAATACTGATCATTTTGGTGTTGAGCGCAGCGTAGAT
>CAZZXW010000259.1:0-5078 GCA_964658095.1 uncultured Parafilimonas sp.
TATATTTAAATCTTCAATAAATTTTTGTGTACCACCAGTTGAATATATTTTGATCTCAAGCTGTTCAAGTGTTTTAACTAAAAGCTCTAACCCATCTTTATAAAAAACAGAAATTAATGCGCTCTTGATTTTTTTTTGCATAATTAACTGATCAGATATTTAAAACAGATGCTGTTTGTTGTGTAACTGCATGAAAGCGCAAATGTAATTGCTCACAATCTTTTTTCCATTGCTCACATTTCCATGCAGGTATTTTACCAGACATTATATACATGTTGCAATCAAAAATATTTTGAAGATCGTGAATAGAATTTTTTATATCTTCTGTAATGATGATTACATCAAGTTTGATTTTTACCTGTGCAGTTACTTTGCTGATATGTTGATTCAGCAATAAAACTTTTTTCCCGTTAACGCTTAAGATCGTGTTATGTATCTGTGGTATTAAAACATTTTTATTCAAGCTTATTCTGTCTTGAATGCGTGAAAATTTTAAATTAAAATTTCTCAACAACGGATCTGTAAGTACTAAAGAATCGCCGCTAAACCAACATGAATTACCACCGATGAAATCTATTGCAGTATGCTGGGGTACATTGTATACAATTATTTTCTGCTGCTGTTTATGATTCAACACATCAATATCGCGAAGCAAAAAAAACATAATTATAAAACATAGTGAAGCAATAAATGCTGTTTTGCTTTTATGTAACAGCCATATACTTGTTGCGATGATAGCACAAAAGAATAAAAGCAGTTGCCAGATTGAAATATGTAAGCCATCCCAAACAGAAAAGTAAGTTTGATCTATATATTGTATAAAGCCGTTTAAAAAATTTATACTTTTTTCAATTACGCTGCCAATAAAAGCCGCAGCTGTGTGCCACCATGAAAAACAAAACAATGCAAGTTCAGCATATAAAATAAAGCCCGACAAAGGCACTGCAATTAAATTGCTTATTAAAAATAAAATTGGAAGCTGGTGAAAATGGTAAATAACGATTGGTACAGCAAATATTTGTGCTGAAAGCGTTACTGATGTTAGTTGCCATAATTTTTCAAGCAGCTTGTTTTTAATATATAAGCGGGTATAAATAGTTCTGAAAAAAGTTACAATGCTGAACACTGCAGCGTATGATAACTGAAAGCCAACATCCCATAAATTAAACGGGTTATATACCAGCAATATAAATGCTGATGCTGCAAGCGTATTGTAGATATTGCCATTCCGGTTTAAAAATTTACCAATAAGAATGCAGGTAAACATAACCGATGCTCTTGAAATGGATGGAGCTGCACCGGCAATTAGTGTAAACATCCAAATAACTAAAAGTATAGTTATTGGCTCAAGCCATTTTTTTATTTTTGATGGTTTAAGCAGTTGAAACATCCATACCAGCATGGCATAAATGATAGCAATGTGCATTCCGCTAATGGCTATTATATGTACAACACCAGTATCACTGTAAGCCTGCACAAGATCTTTATCAAGGTCATTTCTGTAGCCAATGAGCAGCGCTTCTGCAATACCCAATGCTTTTGGTGAATAAATGTTTTGCTGCATTGTTTTTAAAGCAGCATCACGCGAAGCGAATAAAAATTGATTGAGGTAATTAATATTCGTTGATGAAGAAACAACATAATCATTCTTTGAAAGAAAAACCTGGTTTGTTATATCCTGAAAAAGGCAAAAGCGCTTATAATTTAAAGCAGCAGGGTTGCCGCTGTTTTGAATGGGCTGTAATGTTTTCTTTAAAACAATTTGTGTTCCGTACTTTAAAGATGCTGTAACAGCATCCTGTTTAAAGTACAGAATAATATATCCTTTTGTTGACTGCCATTTGTTACTATCATAAACAGCATTTACTGATGCAAGTGCTTTAAACGATTTTGGTTTTTCAACCAGTGGTTCTTCCAGGGTGATTAACAAAGCGTCATTTGGCTTATATATTTTGTTATACCAATGTGGATTGTTTTGCATGTTCTGCGCCCAAACCAGCATCATGCCTGTAAAAACAAACAACAAAAAAATGCAAGCGCCACGCACCCAGTTTAAAGCAAATTTTTTTACATCATTCAATAATAAAAAAGAACCAACAACACAAAGAATGAATGCCGTTAAACATAAAACAATCTCTACAGGCGGATGCAGATACCATTGCACAATAATGCCTGCAGTAAGCGCTACAAGCAGCCTTATAAAAGGGTAAGTTTTTAAATGGTTTGCAGCATAAAAAGCCATCTTTAAAATTAAAGCTTCAGGCTGACATATGAAATTTGGTAACTAAATAATTTCGGATGGCATCAATAAAATGCGTGATGGGATTAAAGCCTGTATGCAAAGCAAAACTCATAACAATTAAAAAAGCAACTCCATATAATGCACCCCATAAATGTGCAGAATGATTGATATGGCTACCGCCGCGTTTAGCAAAATAGGCTGTGATGATAAGATACAGCGGCCCGAAAATGAAACCGGGAATTTGTATTGGAAGAAACAATAAGCCAAGCGGTTGCTCAGGATATAAAAAGATGCCCGCAAAAATAACTGCAGATACTGCGCCGGAAGCGCCAAGGCTTCTGTAATAATAATTTGATTTGTTGCTCATGTACGTTGGAATAAGGCAAACAGCAAGTGCAGAAACATACATAACAAGATAAAGCAAAGTGCCACTGCTGTTGAAAATCTGGATGAAAGCTCCGTTAACAAAATCGCCAAAAAAATATAATGACAACATATTGAATGCAAGATGTGGAACATCAGCATGTATTAAGCCGTTGCTAAAAAAACGATACCATTGTTTTTGCTCTGCAATTGCCGGCGGATAAAAAATAAGTTTATCCATAAGCTCATGATTACTGAATGCAATAAAAGAGATAACAGCAGTTATAATGATTATGATTATTGTTATACTTATTGACATGTAAACTTTTTACTTTTAAACATGATGATACTTTTCATTGCGCAAAATAGTGCATGCACGGTAAAGCTGTTCTACAAGTATTAAGCGTGTGATCATATGCGGAAAAACAAGCTTTGATAAGCTCCACATAAAACTGGCGCGTTGTTTTATTTCATCACTTACGCCATAAGCCCCGCCAATTAAAAATATTACTGAACGAATATTTGCCAAAGCTTTTTGCTGTATAAATTCTGCAAGTTCTGTTGAGCTTAATTGTTTGCCTCTTTCATCAAGCAATACCAAAAAATCATCTTTACTTAATTTGTTTAAAACAATTTTTCCTTCCTGTTTTTTTAACTCTGAATCAGTTAGTGCAGCAGCATTTTTAACTGATGAAATAATCATCCATTCTGCAGGATAATAATTATTAATGCGTTTTGTAAAATCATCAATCGCTTTTTTTAAATTATCATCATGTGGTTTGCCGATGCTCCAGAGCTGAAGTTTCATAACGGTTCATAATTTATAAATCTTTTCGCAATTGTTGTTTCTCATCTGCAAATAACTTTGTATCATTAATGAAGAACAAACATCTGTTTTTTTTACTTACTGCTGTTTTATTTTTAGGATGTGAACGCACTGTTGATCTTAAAGTTAATAATCAGCCATCCAAACTGGTTGTTGATGCAAGCATAGAAAATGATCAAGTGCCTGTAGTTATATTATCCACATCACTTAACTATTTCAGTACGATATCGCCGCAACAACTTTTAGCTTCTTTTGTGCATGGTGCTGTTGTTACCATTAGCGACAGCAGTAAAACAATTCAGCTTGTTGAAAGTAATTATACAGATTCAAGTGGATATAAGTTTTATTTTTATACGGTTGATCCTGCAAATCTTTCGCAAACAATCATCGGTAAATTCAATACAACTTATAATTTAAAGATTCAGTTGCAGGATAGTTCTGTTTATACTTCAACTACTACTATTCCAACCTTGCGCAAAACCTGCGATTCACTTTGGTGGGTACAGGCACCTGATAATCCTGACACTTCAAGAGTTGTGTTATATGGTTTGTTTCATGATCCGCCTGGTCTTGGTGATTATGTGCGTTATTTTACAAGTGTGAATGGACAGCCTTTTTACCCGGGTTATACATCTGCTTTTGATGACGGCATAACCGATGGTACTACTTATACATTCCAGATTCCGCAAGGCTTTAACAGGAACGATACTTTAAAAGTAAGCAGTGATGATTATGGTTTTTTTCATCATGGTGATAGTGTTACTTTCAAATTCTGCGATATAGATAAAGCTACATTTGATTTTTGGCGAACCTGGGAGTTTGCATATCAATCCAACGGCAATCCTTTTTCATCGCCTATAAAAGTTATCGGTAACATAAGCAACAATGCACTTGGCGCATTCTGTGGCTATGCAGCGCAATATCGTTCTATCGTTATTCCTAAATAACATAGTTAGGTTATCATCGTTGATATATCATGTAGAATGCTTTTAGTAATTTTGTATGTTGATGTAGCATCATTATAATTTCTAAATAAATATGGAACAACAAGAAGCAAGAAAAGTTGATTGTTTGATTATAGGTTCAGGGCCGGCAGGTTATACAGCGGCAATTTATGCGGCACGTGCAAACATTAAACCGGTTTTGTACCAGGGAATTCAGCCCGGTGGACAGTTAACAATTACAACAGAAGTTGAAAATTATCCGGGGTATGCAGATGGTGTGCAAGGGCCTGAAATGATGATTGATTTTGAAAAACAAGCCAAGCGCATGGGCGCAGAAATTAATTATGGAATTGCAACAAAAGTTGATTTTAGCGGGTCAGTACATAAGGTTTGGGTTGATGATGAAAAACTGATTGAAGCAGAGGCTGTAATAATCGCAACAGGTGCATCTGCTAAATGGCTTAACCTTGAAAGCGAACAGCGCCTGAATGGTTATGGTGTAAGTGCATGTGCTGTGTGTGATGGATTTTTCTTTCGTAATAAAGATGTAGCGATTGTTGGTGCAGGCGACACTGCTTGCGAAGAAGCTTTATATCTTTCTAAGTTATGTTCAACAGTGCATATGCTGGTACGCAAAGATGAAAACAATATGCGTGCAAGTAAGGTAATGCAGGATCGTGTAAAGAAAACGCCGAACATAAAA
>CAZZXW010000260.1:0-4647 GCA_964658095.1 uncultured Parafilimonas sp.
CTGTAACGCATGCTACCATACAGTTTCAGCTTAAGCTTGCCTCTCATACAAGTATATCTGATGAGGCAGATGTGTAATGATCAATACCAGCTTCAAAAATAAAACTATGCTTACGATATTTCTTATCATAAGCACTTAACGTAACATCAATTAAATTGGAAAGGTCAGTAAGTTTTCTGTACTGATGCCTCCTGTAAACAAGATTAAAAATTGATGGCACGCCAACATCATTCATTTCTGATGCAATGGTCATAGCAGCAGCCAAGTCACAGAATATTACCTGAAATCAATTCCAATAAGGCAGTATCAATACATGTCTGAATATTTGTTGCGGTTTGATTAATTATAATAATACCGGTCAAATTGACACCTTCAATAACTGTTTAAGCCATGGATGTAAGAACTTAGTCAACGATATTATTTAATCAACAAATTCTTACTCCGTTCTCAAACTTTTCATCGGGTTGGCTATCGCTGCTTTGATGGATTGAAAGCTGATGGTGATTATTGCAATAACAACAGCGAATAATCCCGCTGCAACAAACATCCACCAAGTTATATTAATGCGGTATGCAAAATCCTGTAGCCATTTATTCATTGCTAGCCATGAAACTGGTGTTGCAATAACAATAGCAATTATTACAAGCTCTAAAAACTCTTTTGTAAGTAATTGTGCAATACCCGCAACGCTTGCTCCAAGCACTTTGCGTATGCCAATTTCCTTTGAACGGCGCTCTGCTGTAAAAGCTGCGAGACCAAATAACCCAAGGCAGGATATGGCAACGGCAATAATTGCAAACACTAGAATTAATGTTGATGTTTGCTGGTCGTCTTTATATAATTCATTAAAGCTATCATCTAAAAATTTGTATTCAACGGGGCTGCCCGGCAATATTTTTTTCCATATATTTTGTAATGCAGTAACAGCTTGAAATGTGCTGTTGGGTGCAATACGTATCATGAATGTATTATACCAGTTTGGATTTTGAAATGCTACAAGCGGACCGGTTTTATCATGAAGACTTTTATATTTAAAATCTTTTACGATACCAATGATTTGTCCTTGCTTGCCTTTCCAGGCAAAGCGTTGCCCTATATAAGGATGATGAATTTTTAGTTCTTTAATCGCTTCTTCATTCAGCACCACATTATTATTGTCTGCTTCATTGCCATGATCAAACCATCTTCCTTCTTTCATTTGCAATTGCATGGTGTTTACAAAATCTGCATCTGTTGAAAGCTGCGCAATCTTTGGATTGAATGAAGCATCATGCCCCTCCCAATCTGCGCTGCCGGTTGAATAACTTCCTATATCTATGATAGATTGATTTGCCATCGAAACATTCTGTATGCTGCTTTGTGTAAGCAGGTCCTGCTTTACTGCAGCAACGATTTCATTTTTTTTATTGAAATCAATGTTAGCTGGTACATGCGTCATTAATATCTGCGATTTGTTATAGCCGGGATTTGTTTGCTGAATAAACTGCATTTGTTTATAGATAATAATTGTACCTGCTATCAGCATGACAGAAATAGTAAACTGAACAGTAACTAAGCCTTTTCTTAAATAGCTGTCTTTTAAACGCAACACAGTAAAACCCTTGAAAACATTTAATGGCTTAAAAGATGATAGCACTAATGCAGGATAGATACTGTTTAAGATGAATGCAGATAACAATGTGATGCCAATAATTTTCCAAAGGCTTGCAGAAGTTATCGGGAGTACAAAATTTTTACTGGTAACAGAATTAAAAAAAGGTAGGCAGAAATGAACAAGTGCTACTGTTATTATCAAAGCCATACAACTTATCAGGAACGCCTCCGATAAAAACTGGTTAAATAAATGATACCTGTTTGCACCGACCATTTTTCTTACACTTACTTCTTTTGCACGCAGGCTTGCCTTAGCTGTAGTTAGATTTACATAATTAATACAGGCAATCAGCAGTAACAAAACACCTAATACCGAAAAAATATAAACCGTGTTTTTATTGCCACTTGCAAAAGTTACCGATTGCAGGTCAGTCTCAAAATGCATATCTTTTAGATTTACGAGGCTGATGGTTGTTTGCTTTTCTGTATCCCCGCTGCGGTGTTGCAAAACAGTTGTAATTTTTTTTGACACCATTGCTACTGTTGCACCAGGTTTCATCTTTACAAAAGTTATATAATTTGCATTATTCCATTGTTCATCATTCGCTTTCCTGTCTGCATTCTTAAGCAGGTTAGCAAGCGGAATAAACGAAGTGTATTGAAAGCTTGAGTTGGCAGGCGCATCTTTAATAATGCCTTTCACTACATAGTTCATACTGTCAACACGAATAGCAGTTCCAAGTGCATCCCGGTTACCAAAATATTTTTTTGCTTCAGATGCTGTGAGAATGATACTGTTCGGGTCATTTGCAAACGCAGCAGCATTACCTTCTGTAAAATCAAAATGGAAAATACTAAACCAGTCATCATCTACATAAGCGGCATTCTTTTCATAAGAAAGATTATTGTTTATGTTAAACACTGGCATCTCGCCTGCATACAGCCTTGTTGTTTTTTCAATTTCAGGCACATGTACCTTTACAGCATCCGCAAGCAGCAAAGGCGTTGTTTCCCATATCCAGCCTTGCAACTTAAGGTTGGTGGTAAGCCTGTAAATGTTACCGGCATCTTTATAATAATTATCAAAGCTCACTTCATTTTGCACCCATACAAAAATTAATATAGCAGCTGTCATTCCAACTGATAAACCAGCTATATTTATTATAGAGCTTGTTTTATTCTTCCATATACTTCGCCACGCAGTTTTGAAATAATTGTTAAACATGATAGCTCATTTGTGATGTATTGATTTAATTCTCTCCATTTCAAACCCCTATTCGCACAACACACTTCAAGCTTAGGCAATTGTAATTCTCAACGCCTGTGCCATCACTGAAGTGCTTATGCAGCAATCGTTTCAGAAAATATAGCAGCAGAAAGTGTTCGTAAATGAACAGTAGTTTGTGCAAAAATGAACAGTAAGTTTAACTAATATTGTACTATCGTTGCTTTAAATGAATTTTTATAACCATCAATCAGTGATATTATCATTGTTAAATGCCATAGAACTTACATTGTTTAGACAGCATGCGCGATGCTTATAATCTGTGCATTATTAATTATAACTTACTTACCTTTATTTCCAGGAGTTCTTTGTATCATCAAATTCATATGAGCGAATCGTTTAGTTTAGATAAAGTATAAATTGTAAGTAATTGTTTATTATACATGTAGGAAAAGAGTTCTGTTCCCTCTCTCTCCGCAATTCACTTAATATATTTAGGTTAAATGCCTTAAAATTAAAGTTTTACACATGTAAAACTTTTTTTATGCTAACAATCTTCATCAAATTTCTTTAAAACTATCTGTCTAATCCATTGTCCAACCTCAGTATTAATCTATGTCCAACTAATTTCATCTAAATTATTGATTATCAATAATTTATTCATATATTCATCTTAAACTTTTATTATGAATATCACAAAACGTAACACTTTCAGTATTCTCTTTTTCATGCATCGGAGTAAAACCAATAAAGAGGGTCAACATCCTATATATTGTAGGGTTACAATACAAGGGTTATCTAAAGAATTCGCAACTCAAATATGGGTAGAAAACAACAAATGGATTCCAAAAGCAAACAAAGTTTCAGGGCATAATGAAACTTCTAACACTTTTAACTCTACTATTTCAAGTATTAGAAATAACCTATTAAATATTCGTTCAAAATTGCAAATTAGCGGGAAGTTGCTTACGCCCGAGATGATAATAAATATGCATTTAGGTAAACAACAAAAAAGATATTCCTTAGTACAAATTCATAAATACTTTAATGAAAAATATGTACACGAATTAATTGGACGCGATTATTCAAGAGGAACGTATGAACGTTACAAGACATCATTAGAACACATTATTCGTTTTATGAAGTTTCAATATAGTGTTGATGATGTGTTGCTCGAGAGCTTGAATTACTCGTTTGCGACCGACTACGAGTTCTACTTAAAAACACAACGAGACTGCTCACACAACACCACAATAAAATATATAAAGAATTTAAAAGCAGTTATAAACTATGCGGTCAAACAAGAATGGATTTTAAACAATCCTTTAAATCGTTATACAGTTAAATTGGAAAGGGTAAAAAAAGATTTTTTGATTGAAAAAGAAATTAAAATAATTGAAGATAAAATTTTTGAAAACGAACGGCTTGAACAAGTACGAGATGCGTTTCTCTTTTGCTGTTATACAGGCTTAGCTTATTCTGATGTCGCAAAACTTTCAAAAAATAATATTGTAATTGGGATTAACGGAAAATTGCAGGTCTCTATAGCACGTACAAAAACAAACATATTAGCTAATATCCCATTATTAAAAAAGGCAGAGTATATTTTAAAAAAATATGAGAATCACCCATTATGTTTATATAAGCAAAAGCTGTTACCAATCAATAGTAATCAAAAACAAAATGCTTATTTAAAAGAAATAGCGGAACTATGTGGTATTTTCCAAAACCTGACCTACCACATTGCACGGCATACCTTTGCAACAACTATAACTTTAAGCAACGGGGTGCCGCTGGAAACGGTTTCAAAAATACTGGAACACTGGAAC
>CAZZXW010000260.1:4657-5032 GCA_964658095.1 uncultured Parafilimonas sp.
TGTATTAATAAAAAGCTAACCACTCATACTGCAAGACATACATTCGCAACCTTGATGTTAACCAAGGGCGCTTCAATTGAATCGGTTAGTGCTATGTTAGGACATACCAACATAAAAACAACCCAGATTTATGGAAAAATCATCGCTGAAAAGGTAAATAATGAAATGGCTAAGATTAATCTCTTGCTTGAAAACGCGAATTTACAAACTCAGCAAAACATACAAGTTTGTTCAATTTAGATTTATTAAAAATCTTAATTACATAAATTGTATTACTTAAAATCTTCCTTTTGAACGATGGAGCCGACAAATTCTACTCCTTTCAATTGCTCGATAAATTTCTTTTGACGCGCCGCCAGCTGATTGATCGACTCC
>CAZZXW010000261.1:0-4971 GCA_964658095.1 uncultured Parafilimonas sp.
TTGATTTTTTATTTACGGTTCGTTGATTAACACGTTTAATAAAATCAAACACATCAGTATAAAAACCATTCTTTTTTCTCTCAGCAATTATGCTTTCAATGGCTGCTTCGCCAACACCTTTCAAGCCACCTAAGCCAAAACGTATTTCGCCTTTTGCGTTTACTGCAAAGCCTTTCAGCGATTCATTAATATCAGGACCAAGCACATGCAAACCCATGCGTTTACATTCTTCCATGTGAAATGTTACCTTATCAATACTGCCTGAATGATTGAGTACTGCACTCATGTATTCACCGGGATAATGTGCTTTTAACCAGGCTGTTTGATAAGCCACCAATGCATAACAAGTTGAGTGCGATTTGTTGAAAGCATATTGCGCAAATGCTTCCCAATCGTGCCATATTTTTTCCAGGATTGTTGCCTTGAAACCCTTTGCTGCTGCGCCTTTAATGAAACTGTCTTTCATCTTATCAAGCGTTTTTCTGTCTTTCTTTCCCATCGCTTTGCGTAACACATCAGCTTCACCTTTTGTAAAGCCTGCAAGCTTTTGAGATAGCAACATTACCTGTTCCTGGTAAACCGATATGCCATATGTTTCTTCAAGATACTCCTGCATTTCAGGCAAATCATAACACACTTCTTCACGGCCATGTTTGCGTGCAACGAATGAAGGAATATATGCCATTGGGCCCGGACGATACAATGCATTCATTGCAATCAGATCATCAAATTTATCAGGCTTTAATTCACGCAAATATTTTTGCATGCCTGCACTTTCAAACTGGAATGTTGCATTGGTTTCACCACGCTGATAGAGCTGAAAAGTTATTTCATCATCCAACGGCAAAGTATCCAGATCAATGTTTATGTTATGATTTAGTTTAATTAACTCCAATGCAGTTTTTAAGATGGATAAAGTACGCAAGCCAAGAAAGTCCATCTTCAACACACCGGCTTCTTCAATAATGCTGCCTTCTATTTGTGTGATCCATAACTCTGAATCTTTTGATGTGGCAACAGGAATAAGTTCGGTTAAATCTCTTGGTGCTATGATGATGCCCGCCGCATGAATACCCATGTTACGTACATTGCCTTCAAGGCGTTCTGCTTCTTTCAACACCTGGGCACGCATATCGTTTCCATTATATATTTCACGCAGCTTACGAATGTTTTCAAATTCATTGCCGCGGTCATCAGAAGATTGTTCGTCAGGAAGCGCAGCTTTAAAAATTTTCTTTAATGATGTGCCGATACGTTCAGGCACCATCTTCGTTAATGCATTGCTTTCCGCCAATGGCAAATCCATCACACGGGCAACATCTTTAATGCTCATCTTCGCCGCCATCGTGCCATAAGTAATAATTTGCGCTACCTGGTTCTTGCCATATTTTTCTACCACATAGTCAATTACTTTTTGCCTGCCTTCATCATCAAAATCAGTATCAATATCAGGCATTGATTTTCTATCCGGATTTAAGAATCTTTCAAACAGTAAATTATATTTTATAGGATCTATATTGGTAATGCCGATGCAATATGCCACCACACTTCCTGCAGCAGACCCACGACCGGGGCCAATAAAAACACCACGTTCTCTGCCCACTTTTATGAAGTCGCTTACGATTAAAAAGTAACCGGCAAAACCCATTGTTTTTACAGTAAACAATTCAAAGTCTAAACGTTCACGCAGCTTCTCATCAATCTCGCCATAACGTTTTTTTGCGCCTTCATAAGCAAGATGATGTAAGTAATTCCATTGGTTAATATTTTTATCATCGGTTGTTTGAAACTCAACCGGCACAGGAAAAGCCGGCAATAAAATATCTTTTTTAAGATTGAGCACTTCAATTTTATCAACAAGAATATTTGTGTTGTCTAATGAATGTGGTACATCATTAAATGTTTCCATCATTTCATCAGTACTTTTAAAGTAAAACTGGTCGTTTGGAAATTTAAAGCGACGGTTTTTTACATACAGATCATCATTTACAAAATCATCAAAGCCCGGCGTGCTTTGCTTTTCACCTGTGTTGATGCAAAGCAAAATATCATGCGCATTAAAATCTTCTTTTTCAGTGTAATGACTATCGTTAGTTGCTATTGCAGGAACATTATATTTCTTTGAAAACTTCAACAGTGTTGCATTTATCTTTTCCTGTTCAGGAATGTTGTGCCGTTGAATTTCTATAAAATAATCATCACCAAATAAGTTGTGCCACCACTGAAACTCTTGCTCTGCCTGTATTTCAGACAAATGTAAAATTGCCTGCGGAACATATGCACCTATACAACATGTTGTTGCTATTAGACCTTCGTGATGTTTTTCAATGAGCTTTTTATCTATGCGTGGATACTTGCTGTAATAACCTTCAATAAAACCAAGCGAAGTAAGCTTGATCAAATTTTCATAACCTTTTTTATTCTTGGCTAACAAAACCTGGTGATAACGTTCATCTTTTTGTTCTTTAGAAAACGTTTTGCGATGCATATCTTCTACCACATAAAATTCACAGCCAACAATAGGTTTAATAACCGGTTCTTTTATATCATTTCCTTTATCATCTTTACCAACAACTTTTGTATTGTTCCATGCCTGTTTTACAAATTCAAATACGCCAAACATGTTACCATGATCTGTTATTGCCAGTGCAGGCATGTTATGTTTTGCCGCTTTTTTATATAATGAATCAATGCCGGCAGCGCCATCAAGCAAAGAATATTGTGTGTGTACGTGTAAGTGTGAAAACTGCATAATTGTTTTAGATTTCCGGTTGACCGAAAGAACCAACAAATTTCCTAAATAATCATTAAAAAAAGTACGCACTCTTTTCCACATTACCTTTTATTAAGGGAAATAAAACATGGAATTATATTTTGATTTTTTCCTGTAGATAAGTGAGGCATTATTGTCATCAATCAAGAGCTGCTGATCTTTTAACCAATCTTTCATTCTTAAAATTGCTTTGTTTAATTGTTGATCATTTAACTGGCTTATTGCTGTATTATTTTTATCAAGATGATTATACCAGCAATCCTTATAAAGCCAGTCTAAAATTATCCTGTTAAAGCAATGATTAAAGCGAACAGGTTTAATGTAAGTTGAAGGCAATACATGGTTTATAAGATGCTTGAATTGTTCAATCGGTTTCGCATTGCTATCCATAATTATTAAAACAACCGCTATGCAATTTTGTTTGCAACATGTTTCATTAAATCAACTGATAAATATATTTTTATGCAGTGCAAATAACATAAGATTTCTATCATAAATATCTGGCCAAGATCATCATAAATAGTAAGCATGAAATTATACATGGTAATATTAGGTTGTGTGCCGCCAGGCAGAAACACAGAACAGCATGATGTATTTTTTGGTATCGCTGATTCATTGAAAGAACTTGTTCCGCATATGAATGATTTCTGGAAAGAAGCAGCTGGCCGGTTACATATTGATGCCTGGCGTGAAGTGACACACATTGATGGCTATACTATAAATGTTGTAAACAGTAATTATGAAAGTAACATCAAACAAAAAGAAAAATTGTTTTTTATAAATCTTGGCGGTTATAAGCAGAACGAATTTGAAGAATATCATTATAAAGTATTGGCTGTTGCAACAGATAAAAGCAAGGCTATTGCACGATCAAAAGAAACAACTTTTTTTAAGCATTGTGGTTTTAAAGATGCAAGGTCTCACGTTGATGACAAGTACGGAGTTGATATAGATGATGTATATGAGATCGGTGATATACTTTCAACTGAAACAAAAGAAAAATATAGTTTGATCATAAATCCATCAACAGAAAATCTGAGTGATGAACTGCATATTGGTTATCTAAAATTTAATAAACTTCTTTCGCAATAAAGAAATTATATGAAACTCTTTAAGGTGATTTTTTTGATAGCATGCTTTATATCATCAACCTTAAAAATATATGCACAAGACAAATTGCAAGAGCCTGGTATAGATAATCAGTTACAGCAATGCCTTGATTCAAGCAAAAATTCTACAACTGCCGGCATGATTGATTGTACAATACGAGCAAGAGATGCATGGGATAATGAATTGAACAGGTATTATAAATTATTGATGCAAATTTTATCTGATGATGAAAAAGCAAAACTAAAACAGCACAAAAGAACTGGTTAGTTTTTCGTGATAGTGAAATTGTATTTACTTCAATCATGTATGATAACATGGGTGGCACAATGTGGAGTGTTGTAAAAGTGCAAAACGATCTTGACTTGCTTAAGCAAAGAGCCTTGCAATTAAAAGCTTATTATAATGATAAGCAACCAAAATAGTTGTTATTATTAAACATTAATCATCAGTTTATTGTTTTAATATACTTATGAGCAAAGTATATTCTTTAAAAACAGTTCAGCATATTTTAACTGATATTGATACAGCATGGGATTTTTTTAGTAAGCCTCAAAACTTAAATGCCATCACGCCCAAAAAACTAGGCTTTAAAATTTTAGGTGTTTCCTTTAAAAATGAAATGTACGCAGGGCAGTTAATTGAATATACAGTTAAGCCTTTGCTTGGCATTCCGTTATATTGGATGACAGAAATTACGCATGTTAAAGACAAAGAATATTTCGTAGATGAACAGCGCTTTGGCCCTTATAGCTTATGGCATCACCAGCATCATTTTAAACAAATAAATAATGGTATTGAAATGACAGATCTTGTTCATTATAAAATTCCTTTTTGGTTTATTGGCGATGTTGCAAATGCTGTGCTTGTAAAAAAACAATTAAAAGAAATTTTCGAATACCGCTGGAAAATTGTTGAAGAGAAATTTGGAAAGCATGACGGGCAACAATGCAATATTATGTTTAAATAATAGGTAAACCCGACTGCCTTAAATGAACAAAGCTTTCGCAGGTGATTGCAAAAGCTTTGTCAGCACGAATAAACCCCATTGAACTAACTAAAATCTTAATAAGGTAGAATCCTTTGTTTTT
>CAZZXW010000262.1:0-4940 GCA_964658095.1 uncultured Parafilimonas sp.
TAACACTTAAGTCATCGATCGCCTGTGTATCAGTTGCCAGTTGCGTAGTTTGATTTACCACACCAAAACGCTGTAAATCTTTACTTATATCAAAGCCATTTGAAAAGCGGTTCTCAAATTCTTTATAAAAAAATTCAGCAGGTTTTTCGCCGGTGATATATTTTGCCAGTTCAACAGCTTCCTGCATATCATTAATTACAATAGAAGGTGTTTGGGCCGATGCATGAGAAAACGTAGCACGTGTTTCTTCATGCTTTGGCTTACCATGCACCACAACGCTGTAACCTTTTTCAGCAATCTGTGCACTACGGTTCCAAACCTTTTCAACAAACGGGCAGGTGGTATTATATTTTTCTATCTGAATGCCTTTTGACTGCAAAACGCTTTCAATTTCAAGCGTTGTTCCAAAAGCAGGAATCAATACCACATCATTACTGGTTAAGTCATCAAAAGAAATTAATTGTCTTCCATTCGTATCCTGTAAAAACTGAATCCCCTTTTCTTTAAGGTCAGCATTCACTTGTGGATTATGAATCATTTCGCTTAACAAAAAAATTCTTTTACCAACATTCTCTTCAATTGTTTTAAAAGCAATTTCGATAGCGTTTTCAACGCCATAACAAAAACCAAAATGCCTGGCGAGGTATATTTTTAATGATCCGAAATCAAGCAGCGTAGGCGAGAAATCTTTCTTTAATTTATCGGCACTTTTTCTTTTATTTTTTATTGCGCTGATAAGCTCACTTCTGTAGATATTTGGAACTGCGAACTGCTTCATAAACGCTGCAAATTTACGAAACCTTGCTTTGCATTAAACGAATTAATCATTCTTTCACGGTTGGCTGTTTTTCAATAACAAATGCAATCAACTCATCTAATGCAACACCAGCCCGCTCACAGGCATCATTAATATCATCTCTTGAAACATTTGCAGCAAACGATTTTTCTTTCAAACGCTTCTTCACTCCTTTCACATCCATGCCTTCGTAACTGTTTGGCCGCATTAATGAATAAGCATGAATTAAACCACTCAGTTCATCAAAAGCATATAACATCTTATCCATTTTTGTTTGGGGCTCAACACCAAAATGCACCGGCCCGTGTGATGCAATGGCATGTAAAATTTCAGGATCAATGTTCCTGTATTCTAACTCTTCAATAATTTTTTTACAATGCATATCCGGCCATTGATCCCAATCTGCATCATGCAATAAACCGGCAAGTTGCCATCGCCAAACATCATCATCATTCAAATGTTCTTTTTCTTTTGCCCAACTTTGCATTAAATGTGCAACCTGTTGCATGTGCAGTTTTAAACGCTCATTCTTAACCCAATCATTCAATAAGATCATAGCTTCATCTTTTGACAAAACGTTCCCTTTATTTTTCTCATCACCAAAAACATTGCGACCAATTAACAAAGACATATTTTATTTTTACTGCAAACCTAACTTCAATTTAAAATATTATTTATGCGATTTGCTGCTGTATGTTTTTTTGTGGTTTTAATAAGTGTTGCTAATGCACAAATATTTATTACTACCAAAGGAAAAAATTTAATGTTGAATGATAAGCCGTTTGTAATGAAAGGCATTAATCTTGGAAACTGGCTGGTGCCTGAAGGTTATATGTTTAAGTTTAAAAATGCTGCATCACCAAGATTAATAAATGAAGTGTTTAATGAATTGATCGGCCCTTATCAAACAAAACTATTCTGGAAAAATTATTTAAGCAATTATATAACTGAAGCAGACATTCATTATTTAAAATCAGTTGGTGTTAACTCAATACGTGTACCCTTTAATTACAAGCTGTTTACAACTGAAGATTATTTAGGTGAGAATAATGCTGATCATGGTTTTAAATTGTTAGATACTTTAATAAGTTGGTGCAAAAAATACCAAATATATATTTTGCTTGACATGCATTGTGCACCTGGCGGACAAACAGGCGATAATATTGATGATAGCTATGCGTATCCATTTTTATATGATGACACAGCCGCACAAAATGAAACAGTGGCTATTTGGAAGCGCATAGCAATACATTATAAAAATGAAACAACAGTTTTAGGCTATGATTTATTGAATGAACCGATTCCGCATTTTTATGATACCGGGTATTTTAATCCAAAGCTTGAACCTATGTATAGAAAAATTACTGCAGCAATACGAACAGTTGATAAAAACCATTTGATCTTTTTAGGTGGAGCACAATGGGATTCAAACTTTGATGTATTTGGGAAACCATTTGATGATAAGCTGGTATATACTTTTCATAAATACTGGACAGCACCTACACGGGAAGTGGTTCAATCATACATCAACTTCAGCAATAAATACAATGTGCCTGTTTATTGTGGCGAAACAGGTGAGAATACCAACGAATGGATTATGCAGTTCAGACAAATGCTTGATAGTAATAATATCGGCTGGCACTTTTGGCCTTATAAGAAAATGGACAATGAACGATGCATGATAACATTTAATAAACCGGCTGGTTATGATGTTATTTCTGCATTTGCAGATACTGCACGAAATAACTTTGAAACGATAAGAAAAACAAAGCCTGCTGATACTAAAAGCGTTCAGCAGGCTTTGAATGATTTCTTACAACAATGCAGGTTTGAAAATTGCAAAGTGAATGATGATTATGTAAAAGCTTTAGGCTTTAAGCAAGATTAATAAAGACGTGTTACTTTTTTAAAATCCTTTGAAATATATGCTTCCATTTGACCTGTAGTATCAAAATGTGTTTTCATTTTGCCGGTATTATCGGTGATGTTTTCTTTTAAATTTACTTTAAACATACACACATATCTTTTTTTAAGTGTATCATCAAAATATGTTACATCTAACACCCGGTATTTTATGTTTGATGAATCGTTGTTCACATTAGCACTATATAAATAAGCCTGCATCTTGGTTTTAAGATCTTCTTTAAGTGTTGCCTGATCATTTTTCATTTTACAACCGCAAGCCAGCAATGCTGAAAATAGTAAACAGGTAAATAACTTCATACAAAAATTTAAACGCAAAAATAACTACCTGAAACTTTCATCATTCAAATCTTCATCATCATTATAATTTATTTGTCCAAGGTTCATCATGCTGCCAATTAAATCTTTAAATTCTATTTTGCCATCAATAACTTTTTTACTGATGAGTGAATAAGATGAAAGTCCATGTAAAACAAATTCCATCAACAATGCATTTTCTTTTTCACTGGCATGCTGAAAATATTTTTTTACAAAATTGTATAAGCCATCTACTTTATACAAAGCGTTTATTTTATCCGCATCTTTCATATCAACAAACAAATCCAGGTGCTTGCCACCATCAAACCATCTCGTGATTGATTTATATGGATTTTCAGTTTCTTTTTCTGTTTGCGATGTTTTACCTGTGGGTTTTCTTTTTTTAAGCGAATCAGGATTCGGGAAATAAGTTATGAACTGTGAACGAATTGCTTTATCTAAAAGATTTACAGCAACCTGGTAAGGGCCTTCCTGCTCGCCTTCATACACTAATTCAATTTTACCCGTTATGGATGGAACAATGCCAACAAGGTCACTTATCCAAACCAGCGTTTGCTTTTCATTATTGCGAATGGCTCTGCGTTCTGCACTGCTGT
This sequence comes from uncultured Parafilimonas sp., assembly GCA_964658095.1. GTDB lineage: Bacteria > Bacteroidota > Bacteroidia > Chitinophagales > Chitinophagaceae > Parafilimonas. The sequence continues at coordinate 3,634 of CAZZXW010000262.1, forward strand.
ATGCATTTTCAAACGCCGAAATAGGAAGCCTTGCACTTACGCCGCTTTTCTTATCAACATATTCATTGCTGCGTGCTTCAAAAGCAACCTGTTCAATTAAACGTTTTACAAGATCACTAAGATTGATCTTTGATTTTTGTTCTTCTAAAATATTTGCTTCCTGTTCTGTTATTTCTAAAGAAGTATCAATATTTTTTGGGTAATGCGTTAGTATCTGGCTTTGAATCCTGTCTTTTAAAGGTGTAACGATGCTGCCACGGTTTGTATAATCTTCAGGGTTAGCAGTAAACACAAACAAAATATCAAGCGGCATGCGCAGCTTAAATCCACGAATTTGTATGTCGCCTTCTTCTAAAATATTAAACAGTGCAACCTGAATGCGTGCCTGTAAATCCGGAATTTCATTTATAACAAAAATGCCACGGTTGCTACGCGGAATAATACCATAATGAATCACACGTTCATCTGCAAAACTTAAATGAAGGTTGGCTGCTTTAATAGGATCAATATCACCAATCAAATCAGCAACACTAACATCTGGTGTGGCAAGTTTTTCGCCATAGCGTTCGCTGCGGTGAATCCATTGTATTGGTGTTTCATCGGCGTGTTCTGCTATCTGGTCTTTGGCATACTTGCTTAAAGGTTTTAAAGGATCATCGTTTACTTCACTGCCGGAAATAACAGGAATATATTCATCTAATAAATCTGTCATTTGTCTTGCCATACGTGTTTTTGCCTGGCCCCGTAAACCTAAAAACAAAATATTATGACGGCTTAATAAAGCCCTTTCCGTATCAGGAATTACAGAATCTTCATAGCCTATAATGCCACGAAATGCATTTTCTTTATTGCGAATTTTTTCAATCAGGTTTTTTCTTATTTCATCTTTAACTGAAATTGATTTATAGCCACTGTGCTTTAACTCACCTAATGTTTTTATCTTTTCTATATTCATCTCTTTATTTTAAGTTGATATAACTATTATTAACAACACACTGAATTAACCAGTTTTCCTACGGCAACAAGTTAGAATCGTTTAATTGAGCAATACACCGCTTGATGAAGAATTAATACACTGTTTTCCGTTTACCGCTTTCAAAGTCCCGGAATATAAATGCTCCCAATTTATCAAGCGATGCAAAGAAAGCTTTGCCATTATTTGTTTCAGTGAATTCAGTTACAAAACGCTGAAGATATGGATCGCTTGCTATCATAAAAGTAGTGATCGGAATTTTTAATTTTTTGCATTGTGCTGCTAAATTTAAGCAACGGTTGGTAATTTTTCTATCAAGCCCAAAAGCGTTTTT
>CAZZXW010000263.1:0-4927 GCA_964658095.1 uncultured Parafilimonas sp.
AACCATGCGTATGAATCCATTGTTTCAGGAGGATATTATTATCCGTTTGGTGGTACACCAACGCAGGGCTATACTATCACACAAGAGGCTAATCCAAATGTTATATGGGAAACAAGCACACAAACTGATATAGGTTTAGATCTTGGGCTTTTTCAAAACAGGTTACAGTTTAATGCAGATTATTATATAAAGAAAACAACCAATTTGCTTTTCAATGTACCATTGCCAAGCAGCGCCGGCGGCGTTAATGCGCCAACAGAAAATGCCGGTGAAGTAAAGAACACAGGGCTGGAGTTACAGGCAACTTATAACAGTGGCGGCAGTTCAAAACTTACATATTCAATAACTGGAAATTTTGCTTTGCTGCATAATAAAGTTATGTCGCTGCTAAACAACACGCCAATACCTGCAGGCAGAATAGATAATAATTATTATGCTACGCTTACCAGTGTTGGAGAACCAATTGGTGAGTTTTATTTATTGCAGGATGAAGGCATTTTTCAAACAGATAAAGATGTATTCACTCATGCATACCAGGGCCCGAATGTAAAGGCTGGCGATGTTATGTATAAAGATATCAGCGGCCCCAACGGCAAGCCTGATGGTGTTATTGATGGCTATGACAGAACCTTTGTTGGCAGCCCGATACCAAAGTTTACCTACGGCTTAACCGGAGTTTTAAACTATGCAAATTTTGATTTGAACCTGTTTTTCCAGGGTGATTATGGCAATAAAATTTATGACCAGGTGATGACAGACATTGAAGGATTCTATCGTGCTTTTAATATTACTGAAAATGTTGCTAACAATAGTTGGCACGGCGCAGGCACATCTAACACGCTTCCAAGATTATCGTGGGATGGCGCAACAAACAACAAGCAGCCTTCTACACGCTTTCTTGAAAACGGTTCTTACCTGCGGCTTAAAAATGTGCAGTTAGGTTATACTTTATCAAAAGGCTTTTTATCTCGTATGAATATTTCCGGCGCAAGATTTTATGTAAGCGCACAAAATGTCTTCACCATTACTAAATATAAAGGCTTAGATCCTGAACTGTACATCAATAACAATTCATTGGGCGATGGCGATAAAGCTGCCGGGATTGATTGGGGAACTTATCCTGTAGCAAGAACTTATACCTTGGGCGTAAACATTAATTTTTAAAATTGAAAATGAATAATATGCGATTCTATAAATTTTTTATACCTGTTTTAATACTTGCAATTGTTACACAAACAAGTTGCAAACATTACCTTGATCAGCCTTTGCTTGGTAATTATACCGCATCTGGTTTTTTTAATTCTGATGCCAATGCGCAATCAGCAATAAACACAGCTTATGTTCCTTTGTTGTTTACAGATGCTTCTTCCAATTCAATCTGGGTATTGGGTGATGTTGCTTCAGATGATGCCATTAAAGGTGGCAATCCTGGCGACCAGGCTGATTTTGAAAACATAGATGAGTTTAATATTCTTCCATCTAATTCCGCTGTAGAAGCCGTTTGGAAAAGATATTATGATGGTGTGTTTAAATGCAATGTGGTTATAACCGGCTTGCCTGATGATAACACAGCAGTCTCTGAAAGTGTGCGCACATCAGCCATTGCACAGGCTAAATTTTTACGTGCTTATTATTATTTTATTCTTACAAATTGTTATGGAAGTATACCGCTGCATTTAAAAGTTGAAACGCCTGAAGAAGTACAAAGCCCCGCACTTCCGCAGGCACAGATTTACTTGCAAATTGAAAGTGATTTAAAGGATGCAATGGGTGCCTTGCCCACAAGCTGGAGTGGCAGTGATGATGGCCGTGCAACAAAAGGCGCCGCCATGTCATTGCTTGCAAAAGCCTATTTGTTTCAACAGAAGTGGGACTCTGCTGCAACAACAGCTAAACAGGTTGAAGCTTTGGGTATTTACAGTCTTACAAAAAAATTCACTGACAATTTCAACGCAAATACAAAAGATAATACAGAAGCTATTTTTTCTGTGTGGCATAAATCTGGCGCAAGCCCTTTTTTGGGTAATAATCTAAATCAGTGGTTTGCCCCACGTAGTTTAAATGGCTATGGCTTTTTCTATCCAACGCAAAGCCTGATTGATAACTTTGAAAAATCCACCAACGGTGTAGTTGATCCGCGTTTCGGATATACATTATCCGGCACAGATGCTCCCAATTATTACGATACAGTTTTCCAGCCTTCATGGGCAATCACGGGAAGCTACATTACCAAGAAACAAATTCAGCCGCTTTCAGAAATTCCTACTTCTATAAAAGGTGATGGCAACTTAAATTATGAAGCCATTCGCTTTGCTGATGTATTGTTGATTGAAGCAGAAGCTTTGAACGAAGAAAATAAAAGTGCTGATGCATTGGTGCCGTTAAATAAAGTGCGCCAGAGAGCCAGAGAATCTTATTTGTATGATGCATCGTTGCCTGGTTTTGGAACAATACCGGATGGTTTATTGCCTGATATAACTGTTACCAATCAATCACAGTTGCGTGATATTATCCGTAAAGAAAGAAGGTCTGAACTGGCACTGGAGTTTCATCGCTTTTTTGATATGATACGTTATGGCAGTGCTTATGCTACGGCTGCTATGCAAAATGTACCAAACTTTAAATATGATGCGGACAAATTCTTTCCTATTCCGCAAAGCGAATTAGATACCAATCATAAATTACATTAATCATTGAAATTTATAATTATGCGTAAACAAAAAATTATACTGTTGCTTGTGCTTATCGCTGCAGCTTTCATCATAATGCCTTCTTGTAAAAAAGATGATAACAGCAGTGCTCCTGCAACAGATAAAACCGCTTTAAACAGTTTAATAGATTCTGTAACTACTATATTAAACTCTACGGCTGAAGGTAATAAGCCGGGTGAGTATTCACCGGGTTCTAAAGAAGTATTAGATTCTGTTTTGCAGTTAGCTAAAACAATAACAGCAGATAACAGTTACACACAACAACAAATAAATAATGCAAAAGATAATCTTGAACGTGCAATAACAACCTTCACTTCACATCTCATTCAGGAGGTTTCAGTAGCTAACCTTGTTGCTTTCTGGAAGTTTAATGGCAACGCGATTGATTCTTCAGGCAATGGCCACAATGGTAAACTTATAACAGGTTATGTTGGCTCAAGTTCAGCCACGGCTGTTGATGGCGGCACATTGCCAAAACTGGTGCCTGACCGTTTTGGGAGAGCAAACATGGCTTACGATTTTAATAATGGAGCAACGGTTGAAGTGCCTTATGATAAAGCATTAAATCCTCAAAGCTTTACCATTAGTTTATGGATAAAAAAACATGGAACAAATTGTAACAATTATATGTTTTCTCTTGACAGGTATAATGGTTATAAATTCCAGCTGCAATGCAATGATTTTTTATTCTTAACTATTCATGCTGATAATGGCTATCATGATGTAGATGATAACCCGGGCCAGATTCCTGATGAAACATGGACGTATGCGGCAGTGACTTACACAAATGGAACAATGAACTTTTATATTAATGATAAACAGGTTAAATCAGCAGCTATTTCCGGAGTTCCGCTTACACTTGATTCCCCTGTAAATCTTGCTATCGGAAATGAATTACCGAAAGATGTATATAACCTTACTGATCCTAATAGTCCGTATGCATTTTATGGTGCTAATTTTTTCATCGGTTCTTTAGATGATGTAAGATTTTATAACATTGCGTTATCTCAGGCTGAAATTTTATCTATCTATACAATTGAAAAAAGCTTATAGTTTTTAAATAAGATTATACTGATTGATTTTTTTCAATCAATGTAGCGTGTAACTTTCATTCACAATGCTTCACTTAAGATATGCAGCTTTTTTATTGCTTTGTTTCATCCTGAATGCATGTAACATTCGCCATGAAAAAAATGATCAGTTATTATTCTGGTGTTCTAATAATGCAGGCGAAATAAATTTTTCAAAATCATTTACGGATGCATGGAATAAAGCTCATATTAATAAGCCCATTCACATGCAGCCTGTGCCTGAAGGCCAGTCAAGTGAAGAAGTAATTCTCGCTGCAGTAGTTGGTAAAACAACGCCTGATATTTATGCGAATATGTGGCAGGGTAATGTTGAAATGTATGCACGTTCAGGTTCTTTAATTGCGCTTGATACATTAAAAGGTTTCATGCAATTTATACAGGCACGTTGTGATAGTTCGGTTATAAAAGAAATAACTTCTGTCGATGGACATATTTACCAGGTGCCATGGAAAGTAAACCCGATAATGACCATCTACAATAAAGATTTGTTTAAAATAAATGGCATAAAAGAATTGCCAACTACATACAGCGCTTATTTAAAAGATGCGGCTATTTTTAAAAACAATACCACCCAAAGTGGAACACAAAAATGGTTTGGTTATACAGCCGTTAAAGAAATTTGGTATGAGCGTTTGTTTAATTTTTACCTGTTATATCTCGCAGCTTCAGGCGGCGCTCCGTTGATTGAAAACAACAAAGCTGCCTTCAATAATAAATACGCCGTTGAGGTTTTTAAATTCTTGCAAACCTTATATAATAATGGATATTTTACACGTGAAAATTTAGCTGCTTCAAATGATCCATTCGTAACGCAGCAGATTGCAACAGAGTTTACAGGGCCGTGGGAAACAGATTTTTTGCTGAACATGCCTGGTAGAAATTTTGGGTTTGAATATTTACAGCCACCGGTTCCTGATGATCACCAGGGCCCTGTTTATACGTATGCTGATCCAAAAAATATTGTTGTGTTTAATACCTGCAAACACCCTCAACAAGCATGGGACTTTATTAAAACAATGATTGATAAAGAAGGAGACTTACAACTGTTGCAGCTTACTGGCCAAATGCCATTAAGAAAGAATCTTGATACTGCTGATTTTTATAACAGCTATTTCAAAAAAAATC